>NZ_CBAYMC010000129.1:0-12509 GCF_964826245.1 Armatimonas sp.
GAGACGATGGCATCAAACGGTTTGTCATCACCAAAATGTGGAGCGCGCAGCGTATCGCCGAGCTGGATATTGAACTTGTCGTAGTTGATGTTGTGCAAGAACATGTTCATACGCGCCAGGTTGTAGGTGGTGTGGTTGAGCTCCTGGCCCCAAAAACCGTCTTCAATGATGTGCGCGTCAAAGTGCTTTTTGGCTTGCAACAGCAACGAGCCAGAGCCACAAGCCGGGTCGTAGATCTTATTGACGCTGGTTTGCTGATGCATGGCGAGCTGGGCGATGAGTTTGGAGACATGCTGCGGGGTAAAAAACTCGCCCCCAGACTTGCCCGCATTGGCAGCGTAGTTGGAGATCAGAAACTCGTAGGCATCGCCAAACAGGTCGATCTGACTGCCTTCAAAATCACTAAAATCCAGCCCGGCCACGCCCTTGAGCACGGCGGCCAGACGAACGTTTTTATCTTTGACGGTATTGCCGAGGCGGTTGCTGGTGGTATCGAAGTCCGCAAACAGACCTTTGATATCCAGCTCGGAGGGGTAGCCATTGGCAGAGCTCTCAATAGCGGAAAAGATCGCGGCGAGGTCGGTATTCAGGCTCGCATTGGTATGGGCGCTGGCAACGATGGTGGCAAATAGCTGGCTAGGGTAGAGGAAGTAGCCCTTGGTTTTGATGGCGTCGTCTTTGATGTCCGGGGTGATCACGCTATCGGGCAGCTCAGCATAGTGGATGTTGTCATCATCAGCTTCGATATAGCTGGCAAAGTTTTCGCTAATGAAGCGGTAGAACAGGGTGCCCAGCACATACTGCTTGAAGTCCCAGCCATCGACGGCACCTCGGACATCGTTGGCGATTTGCCATATCTGGCGCTGCAGGGCAGCGCGTTGTTGAGTGCTTGACATGAATGTTGCTCCTTTTTAGCTTGAGATAGAACGGCTATCTGTATTACCACAATATGACTACGGAAAAGTAGTCTCTAGCCTTGTTCTTTTACCACTACACGAAGGAGCTGCTTTGCGAAGGCTTCTGCCGCAGCGGCGTTTGCTCCCTTGTAAGGAGTGTTATGCCGCTGCGGTCAGAGTTACGATTTTGGGGATTGTGCCCCAAAGGCAATGCTCTACTTACCTGCCTCGCTGGTTCGGGTGCCGCCTGCGGCTTCGTACTCGGGGCTGTCTTTGCCGTAGAGCAGGCCGATGGCGGTGAGGAGCTTGGTGTTATCGCGGCGTAGCTCTTTCTCACCGTCCACGATCTGGTTAAGAAGGATATCGGCTTGGGCGAGGAGGCCGTTGTACTGAGTGAGAAGCGCCTCGATGGCCTGCTTTTTCTGCTCCGTTGCTGCGATACTCAGGCCCGCAGGGAGGGTTGGGGCGGGGGTTATCTGCTTGATACCGATAAGTCGCTGGTTGGTCTGATCTACTGCCAGAGAAGATCGTCGTTTGTATGCCATTGGTTTCTCCTGAAAGAAGGTCGTTTGTAGTGAGCGACGGTTGCTCATCCCTATGCTACCCTGCTTCTTCGGAGAGAGCAAATGTACGTATAAATTCTCCTTATGTATATGCATAAGCCGTTTATGCATATGCACAATAAACTTATGGATATGCATATTTCCGGATGTACGTAGATATACTCCTTGAGCATATCTGCATGAGCTTATGTATATCCACAAGCTGCTTATGCATCTACATAAGCAGCTTATTTTCAACTATGCCGAGCTTTTCCACGAATCATTGCCGCCCCATGAAATGGGGCGGCTGCAATGGCGCAAGCGCCGCAAAGCCCGTGCCGGGCTACCGAGTTGGTTCCCCAGCCCGGAACGGGCTTTGCAGCCGAAGGCTATTGCAGACGCCGGTTTCCAACCGGCGGCACAGTGGTTCGTGAAAAAGGCTCATAGCCTCAGGTTTTCTTGCGGATGGAGTAGAGCTTGCTCTCGGTGCGGATCAGCAGGCGCTCGCCGACCAGAGCGGGGGTGGCTTGTGCCATCTCGCCGAGGGGGTTGGTGTGGAGCAGCTTGAAGGTCTCGCCTGCGCTGACCACAAACGTGTCGCCTTCCTCGCTGAGGCAGAAGATCTTGCCGTTGTAGGCCCAGGGCGATGTTGTGAAGTTGCCCGCCGTGCCGAGGCGCTCTTTGTAGGTCTGCTTGCCGGTCTTGGCATCGTAGCGGCTCAGAATCCCCGTCTCCGTGAGGGAGTAGATCGCGCCCTCGTAGGCCAGCGGGGTGGGCAGGTAGGTGCCGCCCCGCGCTTGGTTCCAGACCACGAAATCGTTGGACGTGCCGCCACGCGGAAGCGAGATGTCGCCCGAAGCGCCCGGCTTGAGGGCGTAGAGCCCGCCGCCACGACCGCCATTGATATAGAGCAGGCCCTCGTAGGCAAACGGTGTCGGGATCGGGGCGGGCGACATTCCGGACAGACGCCAGAGTTCCTTGCCTGCCAGATCGTAGCTCACCGCCACGCCAGGGCCGACCGTGACAATCTCGGTGCGCTGGGCGTGCTTCCAGACAAACGGGGTCGCCCAGCTAGAGCGAGCCTGCGGGGCCTGGGAGATGGCAAGATCCCGGTTGGTGCGCCAGAGCTGCTTGCCAGTCTTGGTGTCAAAGGCGGCGAGGTACTGTTGCTTCTGGTTGTCGCTGAGAATGACCAGCTGGTTGCCCACCAAGACCGGCGAGCCACCCGTGCCAAACTCCAAGTAGATCGGGTTGATCTCTAGTTTCTTGGTCCACGCCAGCTTGCCGGTGAGATCGTAGGCCCACACCCCGAGATTTGCGACATAGATATAGACAAACTTGCCATCTGTAACCGGCGTCTCCGACGTGAAGCTGTTCTTGCGGTGCCGCCCTCCCGGCGGGTGGCCCGCGTAGAACTCTTTCTTCCAGCTTACTTTTCCGCTCTTGAGGTCCAGGCAGTAGAGAAAGTAGTGCAGGTTCACCTCGCTTGGGAGCTCAAAGTCCCGCTCGTTGACCTTCTTCATGATCTCCGCCTCGCTGAGCCCCTGCTTGGCGAGCTCGGCAACGTACTCATTACTGTACTCGGTGCCGACTTGGGGCGCCTTGGACTTGCCATCGGTGGTGGCCGTGGTCACAAAGACTTTCTCACCCACGACAATCGCCGACGACCACCCGCGCCCGGGGATGGTCTGCGCCCACTCGACATTCTGCGTCTTACTCCAGCGATCTGCCAGCCGCGCATTGGCGCTCACCGGATTGGCGTTCGGCCCCCGAAACTGCGGCCAGACCGAGGTCTGCGCCTGAGCCGGGGAGATCAGGAGAAGCCCCACAAGGGCGGTGAGAGAGGCAAGTGTTGGTTTCAAAAGAGTGTTCATTCCTGTATATCGCCAAAAGCTGACAATGTTATACACTACACTGTCGCAGATTGACCTGCCAACTCGCGCCGAGCCGATTAGCCCCGCCCGACTAGCGGCATCTTGGTGGCCATGACGGTCATAAACAAGACATTGGCATCCAGCGGCAAGTTGGCCATGTGCAGCACGGACTGTGCCACATGCTCCATGTCCATGGTCGGCTCTGGGGCCAGTGCGCCGCTGGCTTGCAGGATGCCATCGGCCATCTTCGCCGTGTTCTCCGTCAGGGCATTTCCGATGTCAATCTGGCCACAGGCAATATTGTATTTTCTTCCATCCAGCGCCGTGGACTTGGTGAGCCCCGTCACGGCGTGCTTGGTAGCGGTGTAGGGCGCGGAGTTGGGGCGCGGTGTCTGGGCGGAGACCGAGCCGTTGTTGATGATGCGTCCGCCCATGGGGGTCTGGGTTTTCATCAATTTGAATGCCTCTTGTGTGCACAGAAACGCCGCCGTGAGGTTGGTCTCCACCATCGCCTGCCACTGCTCGTAGGTCAGCTCCTCCAGTAAATGCGTTCCTTTGAGGACAACCCCAGCGTTGTTGAAGAGCACATCGAGCCGCCCAAACGCCGCTTGGGTCTGGGCAAAGAGCGCCCGGATCGCCTCAGGATCACGCAGATCGGTGGGAACGATAAGGGCATTTGTGCCCCACTCCCCTGCTTCAGAGACCGTCTGCTCCAGCGCGTCGGAGCGCCGCCCGGCCAGCGCAACCGAGTAGCCATCACGGAGCAACGCCAGAGTGACTGCCCGGCCCACGCCACTTCCCGCTCCCGTCACCAGTGCGACTTTGCTCATTTGTGTTTTTCTTCTTTCTGCTCTTCTTCTTTCTGCTCCGGCCAGGTCAGCGCAAAGAGTGCTGCAAGCAGCGGTAGCACGCCCGCCACCAAGATCATCGGGGCGAACTTACCCATGGCATTGACATGCGTGTCGGCGTAGCGGCCCACCAGGGGGTGGAGCAGGGAGTTGATGAGCCAGGAGGAGGCCCCCACCGCCCCAAGGCACTTGGACGTGTGCTGCGGCGAGACATCTTGGATCAGTGCATAGAGGATCGCAAAGCCCCCCATCAGCCCCGCACCGACAATGCAGTAGAGCGGCACCATGACCTCACGCCCCGGAATGAAAACAAGCGGCGTCGCCAGCAGGCAGAGGCCCGAGGAAAGCAGGAGTATCTTCTTACGGGCACGCTCGACGGAGCAAGTGGCGGAGACGAACTTGCGGGCCAGATAGCCGATCCCGATACTGCCTACATCTGCGGTTAGATAGAACGCGATGAGGAGATACTGGAGCTGCTGATCCGTGAACTTGAGATCAATCACCAGGTGCCGTGGGAGCCAGACGCGGTAGAAGTGCCAGCTCATGTTCACCGCTACCCCCAGTGCCAGCGCGATCCAGAACTTCCGTAGCCTAAAGACCGAGACAAACGGGACAGGAACAAAATCGGTAGCCTTGGCGGGCGCGTGCGCGATCTCGGCGGCCCGCTCGCCCCGTGTGACCAGCTGCCACGCCACGACCCAGACCAGGCCGATGGCACCGACGATCATAAACATCTGCCGCCAGCCCTCGCCGCTAGGCTTCACGAGCGCCAGAACCAGCAGCGGGGTCACCACCGCCCCGACGGTCATCCCGCTATTAAACACACTATTGGCCAGTGCCCGAGACTCACGTGGAATGATTCGCCCGATGATCCCGACGGCAACCGGCCAGTTAAACGCCTCGCCGCCGCCCAAGATAATCCGGCAGACCTGGAGCTGAAAGAGTGTCTCGACAAAGCCCGTCGCAAAGCCTGCCGCGGACCAGACCAGCAGGGCGAGTGGGTAGAGCCAGCGCAGGTTCACCCGGTCGGCAAGGAAGCCCGCCAAGAGCAGAAAGACCGCGTAGGAGTAGCCAAACACCGCCTCCAGCTGGCCGTAGCCCTCCTCGCCGAGCTTAAACTCCGCCTTGATAAAGGTCGAGATGGATCCCAGGGTCTGGCGGTCCATGTAGTTGATCATGGTCGCAAAAAGCATCATCGCGACGACATACCACTTCCATTGAGGAATGGTGGATTTGGGTGAGTCGGTCATATTCATTGTACGGAGAGCAGCTTCTTCATCGCCTCGCCCATGGCCTCCCCGATGAGGTAGTAGGTCTCCGCGTTGGTGTTCCAGTGGTAGCCCTGGCCCGTAGGCGACTGCTCTTTCGTGCGCCAGAGTGCTTTGGTACTCACAAAGGCCACATTGCCCTTGAGCTCCGGGCGGGCGGCTGCGTTGGCCTGGGCCTTCATGAGCGAGAGAGCGCGGGGATGCGTCTCCGTGGGGCCATTCATCCCGGTTTCGGCGATGACAAACGGGAGCGCGGGGGCTCCGAGGTCTTTGCGCATATCTTGAATGAAGGCCACCATGTTGCTCTCGTACTCGGCGTTGAACTTGTCGCTGATCCGGTCGTTCCAGCCCTGGTGCCAGCCAAAGCCCGCTAAGACATAGCGCCCATCGCTGCCCGGCACGAGCTCTTTAACCCGAGCAAGCGCCGCCTTGGCGCGCGTGAGTGTCTCGCGGTAGTACTTGCCGAGACTCTCCGGGTTCTTCGCCAGCTCCGCATCGCCTTTTTCACCCAGCGAGTACGGGAGCTTGCCCGCGCTTGGCGGACGGAAGTCTATCGCGAGGCTCTTGCCGCCCCAGGCGCACTTGATGAGTAGCACCGGCTCATCGAGGGTATCGCCCATCACCCAGCCAAAGCCCAGCTCGGGGCCGATCTTCTCGGGTGTCGCGCCAAAGCCCACGGTGAGCGGGCCTTTTCGCTCCAGATACGAGATCCAGACATCGTCGCGCTTCTTCCACTGACCGGCGGCACTTGGGTCTTGGAGCGGCGCGAAGTGCTTGGTCGTGGCGGGGTCTTTCGCCAGAAACTCCAGCGAGCCCTTGCCCTCGTTGCGCTTGGGATCGGCGGCGATAAAGCCCTGGCCCTCCATGTTGGACTGCCCGGCAAGAATAAAGACCCGCACGGGCTTGCTCTGCGCCAAGGCGGGGAGGCTGGCTACGAGCAAAACCGCAAGAGAGAGAATTGATTTTTTCATTTGTTGATTTGTTTCTTAGCGGGGCACGATCCAGATGTTGCGGTAGACAACCGGGTTGCCGTGATTTTGAAGGAAAACGGGTCCTTCGGGTCTGGTCAGCGGACCGGTAAGAGGGGCGGAGGTGGTGAAGTCTTTCGTCAGCTCCAGACTCTCGTGCACCAGAACGCCGTTGAGCCGCACGGTGATGCGCGGCCAGGCGGTGCGCTTGCCAGATGCATCAAATGTCGCGGCGGTAAACTCGACATCGTAGGTCTGCCAGGCGAGCGGCGGCAGGCACATATTGAGCCGTGGCTTGGAGATCGAGTAGATCCCACCGCACTCGTTGTCTTGGCCTTCGAGGCCAAACGAGTCGAGGACTTGCGTTTCCCAGCGGCCGCTGTGGTAGACGCCGCTATTGCCACGCCCCTGACCACGGGCTGCGGGCATGTACGGGGTACGGAACTCAAGATGCAGGGTGTAGCTGGCGAATGTCTGCTTGGTGATGGCATCGGTCGCCTGGAGATGCCCGCTCTCGACCTTACCACGCTCCCAGGCATCGGTGCTCTTGCCGTCGAAGAGAATCGTAGCGCCGCGCGGGGGCTTCTTGCCCAGAGTGGGGCTGCGGCGCTCGACACGCTTGAGCTTCTTGCGGAGAGTCAGAGCCTCTTCTTCCTTGAGCGGGGTACGGGGCCTGCCAGGCTCCCAGCCTGCGCCGGGAAGGCCGCCCTCAAAGAGATAACCGTCGAACTTACCGCCCCCGAGCGCCACTAGCTGGAGCCCGAGTCCCTTGCCGACGTACTCGCCTTGAACCGTGAAGTCCGGGTCTTCCCGCTTGGCGATAGCGGGGTCTATCCAAGTTCTGGAAGCATTTTGTCGCATACTAAACTGTTTCTCCAAAGCGCCATCCTTCACGGACAGGCTCTTTCACAAAGGCGTTGAGCTCGGGGTGGTTGGTGATGCGCCCTGCCTTGGCATCCCACTCGATGCGGGTGTTGAAGCGCTGAGCTAGGACGCCCAGCAGGATGATCTCGGTGAGGTTGGCCGCCACTTTGAAGTTGGAGCCGGGCTCAGGGCCTTCGCCCTTGATGGCCCGCATCCACTCCCGAAACGGCCCACCCTGCACGCGCGGGAGGGTCTTGGCCGGTGGGCTGGCCTTCCACTTCTCGCGAACGACTTCTGGCAAGATCAGCGGCTGCCCGGCGTGCGTGCCGCAGCCAAGGAGGCCTTTGGTGCCAAGGAGCCAGCAAGCGCGCCCGATGAGTGCGTCTTCGTCCGCACCAAACGTATTGACCTGACCGGCTCGCTTCCAGTCCGACGCACCATCGAACCAGTCGAGGATCACGGGGCCACGCGTGCCTTTGGCGGGAAAGTGGAAGCGGATGTGGCTGGCTTTGGGGATCAAGCCCTCCAGTGACTTCTCGCGGTAGAGGCACTCGACCACCGTGGGTGGGCCGAGATCGAGCGCCCAGACAGGCGTGTCAAACGTGTGACAGCCGAAGTCGCCGAGCATGCCGCTGCCAAAATCATAGAAGGCGCGCCACTTCTGCGGCAGGTAGTCGCGGTAGAACTCCCGCTTCACGGTCGGCCCTAGCCAGAGATCCCAGGCCAGCCCGTCGGGGATCGCCGAGGGCGGCGGCGGCATGGTCGCAGGGTTACCAAAGTGGGTTCCTCCCATCTCCGGACCGTCGTTGCGACAGAGCACCCGAGCAACGTCCCCAATCACCCCGGCACGTACGGCCTCGACGGAGTTACGGATACCGTCATCGGCATGGCCTTGGTTGCCCATCTGCGTGACGACCTTATAGCGCTCCTGCGACTTGGCAAGTGTCCGACACTGCCAGATATTGTGGGTGAGCGGTTTCTGCGTGTAGACATGAATCCCCCGCTCCATCGCCATCTGCGTGGCGGCGAAGTGGGTGTGATCGGGTGTCGAGACTACCACAGCATCGATCTCTTTGTGCATCTTATCCAGCATCACCCGAAAATCATCGAAGAACGGCTGGTTGGTGCGCCAGGCCTTCATGTTCTCCGCGCACTGATTGCGGTCCACATCGCAGAAGGCGACGAGGTTTTCCTCGGAGCACCCTTGCTTGTAGGGCTGCTGGGCGATCCAGCCGCCGGAGCCGATAAAGGCGATATTGAGCTTGCCATTGGCAGACTTGCCTGGCTTGCCAATCGCGAAAGGAGGAGAGGTTTGACGTTTCATAGGTCGGTTCTCTGCATCATTCCTTACCACGATGCCCTTTTCCTCCGAGTGCCTTCGCCAGAAATGGCTTGAGGCGCTCGGCGTAGACCGCGTAGCCCTCAAGAGTGAGGAGGCCTAGCACTTGGATCTTGGGATCGCTCTCCAGCTTAAGGGGATCGAGCGTGGCGCGGCAGCCTCGATACCGCCGTGGTCTAAGCTGTCCCAGGGCGACGCGGTGCCGGGACATCCATGCTGATGTAGCCACCCCGTCCCTCCCAGACTCGCTCTGATTTCTGCTGTATGTTTGTTCCTAGTTCTTTCCCTGCGCAAGAAACTCTTCCCGCGTGAGAATACCATCGTGGTTGGTGTCGAGTTTTGCAAAGCGTGCCTTGGCGACGTCTGAGTCGGGCTTGTTGCGGATAAACTGCTCCAGGGTCAGCTTGCCCGTTTTTTTCGTGTCGAGCTTATCGAAGCGCTCTTCCAGCACTTTCGTCTCGGTTGTTGCGGCAGCGGCAGCTTCTTTCTTTTGAGCATTTTTAGCCTTGTTGGCATGGCGACCCGTGCCATCGCCGGTGTCCACGATGCCGCCTGCGGGGTTGAGTGTGGCGAGTACGGCAGCCAGGCGTGTGCGGGCGGCTTTGGCAGCAGGTGTCTCGCTTCCGGTGGCGATGAGCTTCTCAGTGAACGGGGCATCGGCCATGTCGTAGAGCTCGCCGAGCTGGTTGAGCTTCCAGCCCTGTTCGCGGACATACCACCTATTGGCGAGCTGGTTATAGACCCAGGAGCGTGGCTTGCCGGGCTTGCCCTGGAGCTGCGGAGCGAAGCTCACCCCATCGAAGACAGTTTTCTCGGGGAGCTTTGCGCCCGTTAGCTCCGCGAACGTAGGGAGCATGTCGGTGGAGTCAATCAGCGTGTTGGAGACTTTCCCAGCGGGTGTCTTGCCAGGCCAACTGGCGATCATCGGCACATGCCCTCCCCCCTCCAACATCGAGCCTTTTGAACCCGAGAGACTCCGTCCGTGGATCGTAGAGAGCTCACTGGGGCCTTTTGCCGTCCCATTGTCACCGATAAAGACAATCAGTGTGTTCTGGCGCAGCTTCAGCGCATCGAGCTGGGCGACAAGCTTGCCGACGAGCTTATCCATGTAGCGAATATTGTCGCCAAACAAGTCCTTGCTACCCGGCGCACTATCGGGCGTCGGCTGGATATCACCGTGGACATGCACCATGGAGTAGTAGAGAAAAAACGGCTTTGCCTGGTTTTTCTTCAGAAACGCCATCGCCTGCTCGTGCATGATGTCTGGCATGTACTCTTTGTCGGTGAGCTTGAGTTCCTTGCCATTAGCGCGATACACCTCGACCTTGCCGCCGGGCTTGTTCTGATAGACGCCGCTGCCGTTAAATCGCAGGTAGTCATCGAAGCCCGCCTGGTTGGGCTCGCCGGGAAGCTGTCCCCACTTGCCAATCGCCGCCGTCGCGTAGCCCGCCGCTTTAAGCGTATTGCCCAGCCGAAGCTCCTCAAGTGGCAGCTGCTGGCAGGCATCTTGGTTGGTAGAGCCATTGCGAAACGCATAGCGCCCCGTCATGATCAGTGCCCGCGACGGCCCACACAGCGCCGCCGTAAATGCCTTCGTGTAGCGCGTCCCTGAGGCGGCAAGCTTGTCGATCTGCGGCGTCTTGGCATTGTCAGAGCCGTAGCATCCCACATTTCCTATCCCCAGATCATCGGCCAGAATAAAGATAATATTGGGCTTCTCTGGCGGCGCAGCCTGCACGGAGCGCACCATACCAAGCGAAGCACAGAGCAGAGGGAGAGCAAAAAGGAGCTTTGATTTCATGGGAATCCTTGACGATATTTACCTGACTTTGGTTCTAAACATAACTCAATGGGAGCCTTTCTCGCGAATCGTCATCCACAACCGTGTCCGCCCCATAGAATGAGGCGTCTGCAGTGGCGCAAGCGCCGCAAAGCCCGTGCCGGGCTCCCACATCTACAGCCCGGCACGGGCTTTGCAGCCGAAGGCTACCCAGACGCCTCAGTCTTTCTTTTTGTAGAAATCGAGCATCTGCTTGTAGCGTGCACGGTCTGTGGCCTCGCCACGCCCACTGACCTCAATCCCTGTCTCGTAGTAGATGCCTTCTTTGAGCCCACGGTTGGCCAAGTCCCGCCGGGTTTTGTTGAGCTTGACATGGCTCTTGAGCGCGGTCTTAAAGGCATCGGAAAGCTTGGCGAGCTGGTTTCCCGGCACTTCCCCGACCACTTTACCCGTGGCACCGAAGATATCAGGCTCGATGATTAAAACGCCCTCTTTAACCGTATTGCCCGTGAGCTTAGCAAGCTCTTTGGGGTCTACCGTGCTCGCAAAGGTAAAGCGCCCTGCAAAGTCTGTGGCCCACGCCTGCTCTGCGACTTTGGCCTCGATCTCATCTTGGCGCTTGGCATGGGGGGCGAGCACGAGCACCAGGGGGAGCAAGTCCGCCGCTGCTACCGCCAGCCCCACTTTGACATTCAGGGTGACAGGCAGCGAGGGCTTTCCGGTTGCTTCCTTGAGGGGATACTTTGCCGCCAGCGCGTCCATGCCCTTGGCCATCGCAGGCGCATCGGGGAAGAGATCACGGGGGCCACGACCCGGACCACGCCCCCGCAGAGCGTACTCATTTCCCTCGGGATTCAGAATTGCAAACGACGTATTGGCAGGCTCACGGCCACTCATTCGGGCCACAAACTGCTTCTCGGCCTCGTTCTCGTAGGACGTCAGCCGGATACACACAAACTTCTTAGCCGAAGTAACTACCTCGGGATGGAGCAGGAAGCCCTGGTCCATCGTGACCTTGCCCGGTCACCACATGCCGGAGACGCCCGCACAGTGGGGCGCAGCGCTCACAAACAAAATAGGCTTTCCCGTGCGCTTGGCCTCCGCGAGCCCTCGTGCGAGAGTGGCGTACCAGGCAATCGGTGCCGGGTCTTTCGCCTCCCGCTTGACCTCGGGTTTGGCGGTGTCTTGAAATCTTCTCATCGTTGTTCCTTCGGGTAGATTTTAAGAGCAATTAATGAAAAATCCATGAGGAGTTCTCGGAATGGTAGTAGATTCATTTACCACTCCAGTGTTTGTAGGGCATTATCGCGAGATTGGAGTTGTAGTACCGCGCATCGCCGGTGACCTCCGCGCCGATCCACTCGGGTAGCGCGAGCGCTTGCGCCTCGGACTCGAGCTCGATCTCTGCGACCACGAGGCCTTCATTGTCCCCGAGAAATGCGTCGATCTCCCAGCGCAGTCCCGCGTGCTCGACAACATGACGCATCTTCTCCACCAGTGGCCCATCGCAGAGTGTGAGAAGCGCTTTGGCGTCTTCGAGAGGAATCGTGTACTCAAACTCCGCCCGGCTCGCTCCCGTGGTGATGCCCTTGACCGTGAGAAAGCCATGCTCACCGGCCACGCGGACACGCACGGTTCGGTGCTTGTCGCGGTTGAGGTAGCCTTGGCAGTAGTAAGTGGGCGTGGTGCTCTGCCAGTCGGTGCCTGTGACGAGAAACTTGCGCTCTATCTCCGTTGCCATGTGGACGATCATACCTGCAAAGACGGAACCCTGCGCAAATCTATAGCATAGGAGCCGTATGCAAACAAAGACAACACGGCTCCTTGGGGGCGCACTAGCCGCGCTCACCTTGCTCGGGGTGACTCCGGGCATCACGCGGGCACAGGGCAAGCGCCAGCAGCAACAACGACAGAAGACCAAGAACGACTGGCGCAATCTCGCGACACTAGCCGGAGGACTGGCCGCCTTTGGACTGATTAACTCACCTTACGCAGTGCCGAGTTGATAAAATGGGTTTGGCCCCATGACGGCCTGAAAAGCCCATGACGACTTCGCGCCTACTCGACCTCTACACGGACTATCTGCTCTGTTCCTTCGGGCAGACAACAGCCACCGGACTTGCCGCATTG
>NZ_CBAYMC010000130.1:0-12500 GCF_964826245.1 Armatimonas sp.
CTCGACACCAAGAGCCAAGGCGAGTATCTGAAACGTCGCCTTCAGAAAGTGCAGGATCGGCTGAAACCTATGGTAAACGCCGAGCCGGAGCAGGCGTTCTGGGAGACACTAGGTCGGGTTCGTCAAGCACAAGAAACGGCGATCCATGCGCACTTCCCAGAAGTCTACAATGCCCCTGTCACTCTGTTCCGAGCACAAGAGCACAGTGAGCCGTGGGATGAGCACCTGTTCTGGGGCGAGGTACTTCCGCAGGTCGATATCTGCGATGTCCCTGGCGACCATCATCTTTTGATCCAAGAGCCGTTTGTCAAGACCCTCGCGGAGGAGCTAACCCAGAGGCTCGCCCCCCCGACTCTACGACTTATCCAGGCAGCATGACACCGCTAGAGGCACCGGAGGGAGTGGTGGTCTGGCAGCTTGAGCTGGACAGGCCAACTCCTTCCGCCTGCCTCTCGCCCGACGAGCAAGCCCGCGCCGAGCGCTTTCGCTTTGCCCAAGACCGCCAGCGCTACACGGCCTGCCGCAGTGCTTTGCGGCTCTTGCTAGGCGAGGAGCTTGGCATTGCCCCAGAGGGGGTCGTTTTCACCTACGGCCCTCAAGGGAAACCCCAGTGCTCAGACATCGCCTTCAATGTCTCGCACAGCAATAACCTTGCGCTGATCGCACTAGGGGCAGAGGGCGTGGACATCGAGAAGCTGCGAACGGACTTCGATCCCCACGAGCTGGGCCGTCGTGTTTTTACAGACAGCGAGCTCAGGCAGCTTCGCACCCATGACGATTTCTTTGCTATTTGGACGCGCAAAGAGGCGGTGATCAAGGCGGAGGGCGGCGGCTTCTCCTCGCCACTTCTCAAGCGTACGGTCTGGCCAGAACCAGAGCCGTGGATCGCGGAGCGCTACGAGCTGGTGCCTCTTCACCCTGCGCCAGGCTATGTGGCAGCACTGGCAAGAGCCCCCAAAAAAACCGTCAGGCAGTAATATGCCTGACGGGGTTTAGTCTCGTCTCGCTCTCGGCTCTAAGGAGAACTCAGAGCTTCGCATTCCAGTTATCGGTAGTTCCACAGGAACACTGGAGCGGTATTTTAGCCACGCCAGACACGGCCCAGTGCCAGCATCTGCACTTCGGCGGCTCCGTGGTCGAGAAGCAGGCGGCGGCAGGCCTTTAACGTCGCGCCAGAGCGCGCAATGTCGTCGAGGAGCAGTACGGGCTTGCCGAAAAAGAGCGTCTCGTTTTGGACTTCTATGGTCTCTAAGTGCAGGTGTGAGTAGCTCGGCCCACCGTAGCCGATGCGCCGAATCTTGGTGTGGCGGCGCAAGCACTCGGTGGCATCCACTCTCCCGCCAGAATCGGCGAGCTTTTGCGCCAGCGCCCGAATCGGTGTCTCGGAAATAAAGGGGTTGTGTGAGGGCGCGACGGCCACGGCGATCTCTTCCGCAAGCATCGGACTAATCTGCTCCGTGAAGCGCTTAATCGGCCACTTGCGCTCGCTGCTCAGAGCATCCACCCAGCGTGTAAGCTTTGCCGCTGCCTCCGCATCTTTTAGCTTGTGGGCGCTATAGCCGCTCTCCCCGCCCTCTTTGACAAAGCGCAGCATCCCCTGCGTCTCAAGGTTCTGCTTGATGGCTAAGTAATCGCCCAGCGTGACGATCTTCTCTAGGTTCTCGCGCTCCGCAAAGGCTTTCGAAAAAACGGCCATACGGCCCTATTTTACTTTATCTTTGTAGCCCCTGGGGCACGAATCATTGGCCGCCCCCTCAAAGGAGGCGTCTGGGTAGCCTTCGTGCCATTGCAGACGCCGGTTCTGAACGATTGATGGATAAGGCCAATCGCCTTTCCGTTTAGAGGCACAAAAATCAATTCGGATCGGCAAAGCGATGGGTTTTGCTCTACTCCATTCGGCCTAGAAAAATCTCGCTCTACAGCCCGATGTGCCAAAGACAAGAGTGGCAGATAATGGCTCCACGAAACTCTGGTCACGTAGCCCTCTCCCCCTCCTCGCCCTGCCGAACCAAATCAGCCTCCCGGCTCGCTTAGGCTCGCCACCCTCCGGCTCCGCGAAGGGTTATATGGTCTATTTCATCACCTCAACGCAGTGCCCCGTGGCCCGGCAGTACGCCAGCCGGATGCAGGCGCTGGGCACGGAGTTTGGGGCGCGTGGCATTCGCTTTGTCCTACTCAACCCCAACGACTCCGAGAGTGAGGCGGCGTTCTCAGCTCGGGCGAAGGAGCCAACGCTAACCCTGCCTCGCATCAAAGACCCACACGCAAAGCTCGCGCAGAAGCTGGGGGAGGTGCGCTATCCCGAGGCGATTATCGTGGACAGGCAGGCTGCGCAAGTGCGTGTGCCCTATGTGAAGCGTGTGCCGGAGGCGCTGCTCGAAGACAAGCCTGCCCCGTGGCGAGTCATCACATCTACGGAGGGCTGCGAGATTACGTTTTCTTTGAGCAAGCCCAGTATGCCTTCGGTTCCGGCTTTGTCACTGCTAGTTTGCGCTTTCCCGTAGGACGAACACGCTAGTGGCTGATGCGCACGCCTACCCGAAAGGCACCAGGCTCATGTGCAGCCTGGAAAGCCTCTGCTGCAGATGCCAGAGGAAACCACGCGGTCACCAGCGATTCGAAGAGTGCTGCGCTTGTAGGGGAAGCCAGGAAACGAAGAGCGGTGGCCAGATCCTCGGGTAGATAGTTGTGCACCCCTATCAGGGGCAAGTTACGGCGCACCAAGGTCTCGATTTGAAGCGCAACGGGCTCCGCGGGAAAGACTGCGCCCACCAGCGCGAAGCTCCCGCCTAGGCGCAGGCTGAGGAGCCCTGCGGTAAAGGCCACGGGAACCCCGGAGAGCTCCAGGGCAACATCGGCCCCGTAGCCACCGGTCGCCTGTCGCACGGCTTCGGGGAGCTGCTCGGGAGCAAGTAGCACGTCGGCCCCGAACTCCTCAGCACGCGCCCGCCGCACGGGATCAGGATCCGCACAGAGAACCAAGGCAGCCCCCGCGGCCTTTGCCAGCCCACAGGCCGCCAAGCCCAGCATCCCTGCGCCTTGGATCAGCACGGCCTTTCCGGAAACGCCGCCCACCGAGCGCAGCGCCGCCGCCACGGTCGCCGTGGCGCAGCTGAGCGGGCAGGCTGCGGCATCGGGGAGCGTATCGGGTAGCCGAAAGAGCGCGGTTCCCGGTGCTAATAAACAGAACTCCCCCAGTCCACCCGTCCAGCCAATTCCCTTCTCATGGCCATACTTGACCTGCCGCTCACACTTCTGGGGCAGCGCACGGCAGCAGTAAAAACACGTGCCACAAGATGCGATCAGTGCCCAGGTCACCCGATCACCCACGCGCAAGGGCTGACCGCAGACATCATGGCTCGGTGCACTCGGCCCCAGGCTATCAATCTCGCCGATAATCTCGTGGCCCAGAACCGTGGGCACGGAGACGGCTCGTCGCCCGGTGTAGCTGTGCAGGTCACTTCCACAGAGCGTGCACGCCGTCACGCGCACCAGGATCTCCGCACCCTGTGGCTCTGGAACGGGCAGCTCCTCAAGACTCAGCCCACGCTCCGGCCCCCAAAAAACCTGTACTTGCCCCACTCGGCTCATGCTCACTCCTCCGTGTTTTCTGGTGCTGCTGTCCGACGGGAGAAGTACAGCACGCACCCTAAAAGCATCACTGTTGAGAGTCCTACAGAGCCACCTGCGAGTCCAGTGAAGAACTCCAGAAAGTGGCCTGTTCGCGCCAAGGCGCTCTTGCCTAACATTACCCCAACATAGCCCAGATAGCCAAACGAGTCGGCCAGATAGAGCAAGTAGCCGACATTGCCCCGCTGCTGCGCCAGTGCCAGCAAGCGCTCGAAGATGGTGGTGTGAATCGCGACATAGGGAAGGTAGAGGCCCAGGCCAACCAGCACCATAAAACTGAAGCCGCTCAGCCAAGCACCCCGCCCCAGGAGCGCCACTCCCACCAGAACAAAGCCCAGCACACAGCTGCCGAGGCTCAGAAAAAACGCACGCTTATTGTCCCGCACCAGCACGGTGAGGCCACTTGCGACCACCACGCCCGCCATCACCAGAAACTCGGAGCGAGCAAAAACACTCGGCTGGCCACCGTAGCCCAGCTCTTTCCAAAGCTCCGGGGCAAAGTCGGCACGAACGCTCCGTAGCACGGTCAAGAGCAAGTAGGTGCCCATGAGCAGTAGCAGGCCGCCCGCCCATGCCCGAAAGAGCTGGCCCCGCTGGCCCGCCGTCATGGGAATCCGCTCCTTGCGTTGCTGGATGTCGTCAGCAGAGGGCGAAGGGATTCGCGTGAGGAGCAGAGCAAAGAGCAACAAGGGCACGCTGGCGAGGGCTCCTGCTACAAACGGCATCCACGGCTCGGGAATCCCAACTCCTAGGAGCCATGCCCCGAGTGACTTTGCAACGCCATCGGCCAAGATAAAGCTAGCGCAGAGCCCAGCGGCAAGTGCCTCAGTGGCTCTTCGTCCCTCCAGAAAACTCAAGACCAGCCCAAAAACCATCCCAAGAGGGAGCCCATTCACAAAGAGCCACAAAACATTCCAAGGTGCAGGAGTGATGGCGAAGAGCAAGAGTGCCAACAAAGCGACACCCACCAAGGCAAGAAGCGTCTTCACCCGGCGCTCTGGCACCATCCCCCCAATCACTGAGATGCCCAGAAACTTTGACAACGTGTAGCCCAGCACTTGAGCTGTCACCAGCACAGTTTTATAGTCCAGCCCCCAAAAGAGCTGCGCATCGTAGCTGGCTGACGTGAAGGGTTTGCGCAGGCCGTACATACAAAAATACGTCCCAAATGCGGCAACGATACAGAGCACAGACGTGCCCAGCTTACTCATAGCCCTCAGGGTACGGGTTAAGAGCCAGCACAGTGTTAAGAAAGCTTTACGTTGTTTTCCAAAGCAACTCCCACTGAATCTGGGTTATAATTTAGGTCTATGCGACTTCAAGGTAAATCGGCGATTGTGACGGGCGCGGCTCAGGGGCTCGGGGAGGCGCTGGCTCAGCGCTTCATAGACGAAGGTTGCTCTGTGCTTCTCGCCGACATGAGCGAGGAAAAAGCGATCACGGCGGCGGCAAAGATCGGAGGCAGTGCAATCGGGATGCGTGCCGACGTCACAAGCGAGAGTGACTGTGCAGCGATGGTTGCGAGAGCCGTTGAGGCATTTGGCAAGCTCGATATTTTGATCGCCAATGCGGGGATCTTAATTGCGGGTGATGTCTGTGAGTTTGAGCCGGAGAAGTGGAAGAAAGTCATTGAGGTGAACTTAAACGGCTACTTTATCTCGGCGCAGGCGGCGTGTAAACAGATGGCACTGCAAAAATCCGGGTGCATTGTTCAGATCAACTCCAAGTCTGGCAAGAAAGGCAGCTTTCGCAACTCAGCGTATGCGGCGAGCAAGTTTGGGGGAGTTGGCCTCACCCAGAGCATGGCGCTCGACATGGCCCCGCATGGTGTCCGCGTGAACTGTGTCTGTCCGGGAAACCTACTCGATGGCTCTCTCTGGCAGGACTCGCTCTTTGCCCAGTACGCCCAGACCCAGGGCCTGACTCTGGAGCAAGTACGCGCCAAGTACGAGTCGCAGGTGCCACTGGGCCGGGGCGCAACTTACAGCGATATTGCGGGAGTCGTGGTCTTTCTCTGCACCGAGGACGCGGGCTACATGACAGGACAGGCCATCAATGTCACAGGTGGTCAGGAGATGCGTTGAAGCGAGCTTGGCATCAGGATCTCTGGGAAGGCTCAGAGCCGCATCCGCAGGGCAAGATCCCGCAGGAGCGCCCACAGCTCGTCTGGGAGATGCGGCCCAAGGGAGGGGCGCAGATCCGGCGCGTCCAGATGAAGGTCAATGGCAGGCCCATCCCCACCCACTACGACGTCGAGACAAAGAGCATTATCGGGAAGCCGCAGGAGCCTCTGCCGCTCGGAACTCTGAAAGCGTTCTGCGAGGCGTGGTTCTCCACAGACAAAGGAGTCGAGATGGAGTGGGAGTTTACCCGCGTCCCACAGCCTCCCCCGCCGCCTGCTCCCGATTTCGCGCAACAAGAGACCGTCGCCAAACTCAACCAGCTCCGCCGCGCCGCCCTGCTCCCCGATGCCAAGATCCAGCCCGCTCTTTGCCACGCTGCGGCTCGACACAGCCGCTACTTGCTGGTGAACCGCCTGAGTTCCACCCATGAGCAACAGCCAGGCAAGCCTGAGTTCTTCGGCAAAGACCATACGGAGCGCAGTGAAAGATCGGGCTACTTTGGCCTCAGCTACGAGGTCATTGCCAGTGGAGAGAGCGGTCCGGTAGCGGTCCAGCACTTGATGGACGCACCGTATCACCGCTCCGCGCTCCTTCAGCCCGGCGCGTTTGATGTCGGGGCCGGGCTAGCAGGCAACCGCGTGACCCTGCTCTGCGCCCTCACCGATCAGCAAGAGTCGCTGGTCTACCCGGCCGATGGCCAGCTCAATGTCGCGGTTCGCTGGGACGAAGTCGAGATCCCCGATCCCCTACGCCTCTACCCAGGTGTAGAACGAATCACAGGCTATCCCATTACCCTCCATGTCTTTGGAGAAGAAGGCAGCCTGACACTCCTAGATGCCAGTGTCACGGGACCGGGCAACCAGCCGGTTGCCTGCCACCTCAACTCTCCCGAAAACGACGATGCCCTTGATGACACCATCTTGCTGATGCCCAAGAAGCCGCTCCTCCCACTCAGTACCTATCAGGCACGAATCGCAGTAAAGACCCCTATGGGCCGTGAGATTACCCGCACCTGGCAGTTCACCACGGGAAAGGCTCCGCCCCCAAAGCCTTTCGAGATTTCAAAGCCTTCCTGGAAACCAGCCCCAAAAACAGTACCAAAACCAACCCCCAAAAAGAAAAAATGACGATAAAATCCCTTTCCCCTCAGCAGTGGAAATCTGGCATTGCCGCATGGCTTGGCTGGCTTTTCGACGGCCTCGACATGCACCTCTACACCGTGGTGGCTCCCGTTTTCGTGGCCTATCTCCTCAACAGTGAGTCAACAACCTCGCCCGAGGTGAAAGAAAAAGCGGCCTTTATTCAGGCGGCCTTTCTGATTGGCTGGGCGCTCGGAGGGGCGTTCTTTGGACGGCTGGGCGATATTCTGGGCCGTAGCAAGTCCTTAAGCTTAACGATCCTGACCTACGCGCTTTTCACTGGCCTCTCCTCATTTGCCCAGAACTGGTGGATGCTCTTAATCTTCCGCTTTATCGCCGCGCTGGGAATCGGGGGCGAGTGGGCCGTCGGCTCCGCGCTGCTCTCTGAGACTTGGCCCAAGAGCTGGCGTGCCTGGATCGCCGCGTGCCTGCAGACCGCTGTCAACCTTGGGGTGCTGCTTGCTACGTTTACCACCTACCAAATGGCCGGCTACGAGAAGTGGGTCTTTTTAGTGGGAATCCTCCCCGCCCTCTTTGTCTTCTGGATCCGTCGCCATGTCCCTGAAACCGAGGAGTGGCACAGTGCGCAGAGTCAAGACGGAGAAAAGCCAGGTATCAAGGATCTCTTCAAAGGCAGCGTTCGCCCCACGACACTGCGCGTTATCGCCGTCTGTGCTACCTCGTTGACTGCCTGGTGGGCCTTTCAGTTTTGGAACCTTCAGTACCTACGCAGCCTCCCAGACGTGCAAGCGCTTGGGAAAGTCGGGGTTAGCCAGCTTGCCAGCAAGGCGTTCGGGCTCATTATCGGCATCTCGATTGGAGGGAACTTCTTTGCAGGTTTCCTGGCCAAGAAGCTCGGCTACCGGAAGGCGATTGCCCTGATGTTTCTCGGGTTTGGCCTCGCCAACTTCGCAACCTTTATCGTCCCAAGAGACAGTGTCTCTCTGCTTCCCCTCTTGCCCATTGTCGGGTTCTTCTCAGGAGTCTTCGGGCTCTTCACCATGTACCTTCCCCCGCTCTTCCCCACTCTCCTGCGAACCACCGGGGCAGGCTTTTGCTACAATATCGGGCGGATTTTTGCGGCCTTTGGAACCGTCTTCTTCCAGCTCATCAACCCTGTCGGGGACATGCGCCTCTCGCTCCTGTGGCTCACGCCGCTCTTTGTCCTAGCCCTCGTTTTCTCGCTTCTGCTGCCCGATCTCCGGGATGAAAAAGACGAGAAAGAGGAACAACAAAGCGCTATGGGCGAGCGATAAAGAGCTGTCCGGTATCGCAGTCTACGGTGGCTTGGGCTCCCATCGGAAGCGTGAAGCGACGTGGGATGTGGCCGTAGACAAAGCCTGAGACGACGGCAACGCTCTCGGGAGTCAGCTCAAGCGCCAAGCGCGGAACGTGCTGGGCAAGAATCTCGTCGCGCTCGTCCTTCCAGCCATTGAAGGAGCCAATTAATAGTCCGTTGAGCTTGCCCAGCACGCCTGAGAGCCGTAGCTGGGTAAGCGCACGATCCACCGCGTAGAGCTCCTCGGTGACATCTTCGATCAGCAACAAGGCTCCGGTAAGGTCAGGGACGTACTTAGTGGAGGCCAGCGACTCCAGCAGACTCAGACAGACGGGCACCAGCCGCCCGGCGACACTTGTCCCACCACGGTGGACCGTGAGCGGCGCATCATCGGGCTGTGCAAACACGAAATTCTCTTGGCGCACGGCCTGAAAAAAGCTCGCCTCCGAGAAGGGATCGAGTGTGTTTTCGCCAAAACCATCGCCTGATGTCGCCATGATCCCTGAGTAGCTGATAACTCCGTGTGCCGCCAGCGCTAAGTTCAGCGCCGTGATGTCTGAGTAGCCCACCAGAGTCTTAGGATCGGTGCGAAATGCCGCGTAGTCAATCCCATCCAGCAGCTTCCCGGAGCCGTACCCCCCACGCGCGGTGAGAATACAGTCAATCTCGGGATTGTGGATCAGCTCATTTAGATCCGCAAGGCGCTGCACTTCGGTGCCTGCTAAGTAGTTGCACTCGGGATGCGTTGCGGTCGCGTTAGGGGCAACAATGACCGTGTAGCCCCGACGCCGCAGCGCTGCCGCACCACGCTCAACCTCACCCGCAGGAGCCGCACCCGCAGGTGAGCAAATACCGATCACGCCACCAGGGCGGAGAGGCCGTGGCCATAAATAGGAACTCATGGAAGGGATTGTACCCGTCGCTGGCGAACCGTGACACATGCAACTAGGCGAGAGAAACTGGACAGAGATTGCGGCGCTAAACGATCGGGTCGTGGTGTGCCCGATTGGGTCGCTGGAGCAGCATGGGCACCACCTACCATTACTCACGGACTCGATGATTGGGAGTGAGATTGCCAAGCGCGTGGAGGCGGCTACGGAAGAGATCGCTGTCTTTACCCCGATGCTCTGGACGGGCGCGAGCCACCACCACTTGAGCTTTCCAGGCACGATTAGCCTCTCTCAAACCACGTACCGGAGCGTGATCGAGGACATGGCTGAGAGCTTGATCGGGGCCGGATTTCGTAAGCTCTTTTTCCTCAACTCCCACGCCGGAAATATCGTCCCTGCGCAGTCAGCGCTGCTCGAAGTCCAGCTACGGCATCGCGTGATACTCCCCGAGCTCTATCTGTGTGTGGGCTCCTGGTTCGAGCTTGCCCAGCCAGAGCTGGCGGCCCTAGGGCTGGTTCAGAAAAAAGTGATCCATGCGTGTGAGTGGGAAACGAGCGTGATTCAAGTAACGCATCCTGAGCTGGTGCAAGCGGCTCGTCCCGCCGCGCGACGCGATATTGACTCCGCATTCTGGAGCCCCGACCATATCAAAAACAATCGTCTCTCGGTTATTCGCACGATGGAGCAAGGCAGTGAGACCGGCGCGTTTGGCTTCCCCGACGATGCCACACCCGAAAAAGGGGAGCTGCTTATCCAAACAGCCACGGACGTGGTTGTCCGCTTTGTGAAAGAATACGCAACGTGGCCGAGAGTGCCTTAGCAAGTTTACAGAACTTTTTAATGATTGCCGCCTATAGTGGTAGGAAAGGAGTAGTGATTTCCATGAAGACAACGATTTTAACCCTTGCTGCCATCCTGATGGTTGGCGGTGCAGCGTTTGCGCAGCGACCTGGTGGCGGTGGTCAAGGAGGCCCTCCTGGCGGTGGCGGCGGATTTGGTGGCGGCGGCGGATTTGGTGGTGGCCGTGGTGGCGGTGGCGGCATGCGTATGTATGAGAACCTTGGCCTGACCGACGCTCAGAAGACCAAGCTCAAGGCCGTTACGGACAAACAGCGTGCTGAGATGGACGCGATGCGCAAGAAGTACACCGAGCAGATCAACGCCATCCTGACTCCCGAGCAGAAGAAGAAGCTAGAAGAAGAGCGCAAGAAAATGATGCAACGCTTCATGGGTGGCGGTGGCCCCGGCGGTGCCCCCCCCACGGGTGCCAAGCCCGGTGGTAAAAAGGGCTAGCTCAAAAGCCCCCTTCGCGATGCCGAAGGGGGCTTTTTTAGCCTTTTAGCGTCAAAAGCACACCCGTCACGATCAGAGCGCACCCGACGCCAAGCTGCCAGGTCAGTTTCTCCCGCAGAAAAACAACCGCAAGGACGGTGGCAAGCACGAAGCTGAGCTTGTCAATGGGAGCGACTTTAGAGACGGGCCCGAGCGCCAGTGCCTTGAAGTAACACATCCACGAAGCGCCTGTCGCGAGGCCCGAGAGGACGAGGAAGAGGAGCGTTTTAGGGGGGAGTGCCGTCAGTTCCTTAGCTTCACCACGTGCCAGCACCAGCCCCCAAGCCGCAACGAGCACCACCGTAGTTCGTACCGCCATCGCTAGATTGGAAGGGATCCCCTGAATCCCAATCTTGGACAGAATCGCGGTGAGCGCTGCAAAGCAGGCTGAGAGAAGCGCCCAGCCTGCCCAAGTCACGGCGTTAAGCAGCGCTCTCTAGCGCATCGAAGACGAGGCCCGCGCCGCCGTAGATTCCCGCATCGTCGCCGAGCTCCGCGGGGATAATCTGGCAGTCTTTGATGAGCGTGCTCGACGAGTTGGCGAACGCTGTGCGACGGATCGGCTCGAAGAGGAGATCTCCTGCACCAGCCACTCCCCCACCAATCACGATCTTCTCAGGGTTGAGGAGCATGACAACCGAGGTCACACCAAGCCCGATGTAGTAGCCCGTCTCCTCCAGCACTTCCAGCGCGACCGCATCGCCTGCTTTTGCGGCATCCGCGATATCTTTCGGGGTGATTCGGTGCCAGTCGTAGCCACTAACCTCTGCCAGAAGGCTCTTGCGGCCTTGGCAGAGCTTGCGCGATGCCCGCTCACAGATGGCAGAGATCTGTGCCATAGACTCTAGGCTTCCAAAAGACGCCGCGCCACCACGCTCTCCAGCGGCGATAACGATGTGCCCCAGCTCGCCCGCCCCCCCGGTAAAGCCCGTCCAGAGCTTGCCATCCAGAATCAGCCCTCCGCCCACACCAGTGCCCAGGGTGAACATCACCATGGTTCGGGTGTCACGCCCCGCGCCAAAGCGAAACTCCCCCATGGCCGCGACATTGGCATCGTTGCCCATCAGCACAGGAAGCCCCGTCGCCTCCGCAATCGGGTCGGCGAGGGAGATATTCCGATACGGAAAGCCCTCCTCGTAGAAGTTGGGAGCCCAGAGGACTTTCTTACCCGCAGGATCAATGTGCCCAGGGACACCAATTCCCATCCCACCGATCTCAGAGAGAGCAACGCCCGACTCCGAGATCGCTTCCTCAACCGCCTGCTTGATCTGCCCGACGGTTCGTGCGGAGCCTTCTTGTGCCAGCGAGGGCCGCTTGCCGTGCCCCAGCATCTTGCCCGCCCGATCCAGTACAGCCGCTCGGATATTTGTCCCACCTAGATCAGCCCCTACGACGTAGTGAGCGTCCCGATTCCAACTCAAGGTTTTCTGCCTCCCAAAATTACCAGGTCAGTATAGCACATCGGCTCTACTTTCCCCCCACAATCGCATCCGCTTCCGAAACCCGCTGCTGACTTTCTTTCTGAAGAGTCGCTGCCCGGTCTTTGCTCTGCACGGCTGTCTGTACCGCCGCTTCCGGGGTGGCCTCACGCTCACAGCCACTAAGCAGGGCAAGCGCGACCAGACAAAGAAAAATATTCGTCATGTTGGTTATTGTCGGCAAGGAGCACTTGGAGATGTATACTTGCTCTTTTTGCCGCGACAGAGTCTGCCTTTTCCAGAGCATAGCAAGTCTGCGAGACTCCAGGTTCGTCTCACCGGAGAAAAGTGACACAGCACACTACATTCAGAGGAGATCTGGCGTTCCACGAGAAATTAGCAACGCCTCGCATCCATTTGCCTCATCACTTATTTGCCTTGTACCCCTGTATGCTTGTTGTCATTATTCTAAACTAGAGCTATACTCCAGACAGTCGGCTACAAGTCCGGTGTAATGGAGGTTGTTTAAAATGCGTTTCTCTACACTTGTAGTTGCCTCTCTAGTGTCTCTCAGCTTATCTTCTGGGCTAACAAGAGCTCAGTCTTCATCTGAATCAGGCTGGTTATATGGCCCTGTAACATTGATAGATGTTTCATTACCTGATCCTCCCCCTTTTGTCATTGGAGAG
>NZ_CBAYMC010000131.1:0-12437 GCF_964826245.1 Armatimonas sp.
CTGGAACGCAGACCAGACAGAGATGATCGGGATTACTCCGACAGGCCGCGCCACAATTGCTCGGCTCCGCTTGAACCGTGAAGAGGTCGTTCGGCTACGGCGTGTTCTCCCCCTCCTCCCGCGTCCTACGGATTCAGGCGGATAAATCAGCCCGCCGGATACCAACACTGAGACGGGAAATGAGAAAGGCAGCGCCACTGTCAAGGTCACGCGCTAATCTCCACACGATTGCCACACGGTAGCCTGCTACCGTGTGGGCATGAAACAGAAGAAACTCAAGACCCAGAACTTCGCCGATGGAACGGGCAGCATCGGGATCGCCCCCGGCTTTACTCTCGTAGACCAGAAACGCGACTCGATTATCATCACCGGCCCCGACGGCACACAGGTCGCGCTGGGACAGTATGGCACGACGATCGTGCCGCAAGCTGTTCAGTTTGGTGCCGAGAAGTTCGCAACCGTCACCAACGACCTCTCTGATCCTCTCCGCGCCACGGCAGACTTCGTCGAGCAGACCGGGCGCAAGGCGGGTAAGCCAATGCGACTGAAGATCCTGGAGCAAAAGGCTATCCCCGGCCAGGGAATGCGCGCCGTCGTGCTGCGCTACCGGGTTGAGGGAGCCGCGCCGTTTGAGGGCTTTGGTTTTTTTGCCGCAGGGCCCGTCGGTAGCGGCATGGGCCAGACCTATGCCTCGTTCATTGGGGCACCGAGCGCGGCGGCTTTCAAAAAATACGCCCCCATGATGCTCGCCATGTGGCAGTCCCGCAAGACCAACTTTGGTAGCAAAGCCTTCACCGAAGTGCCAGTGGAGATGGCGGAGAAGCTAGAGACCATGCGCCTTCAGGCAATCGAAGTGCGTAAGTTGCTTTGAATGGTCATGTATTTTTAGGAGCACTTAAAAGAATATGAACCGACGAAAACTACTGAAACTTGCACTCGCCCTGCCCGTGACGAGTTTGGCGGGCTGTGGCAGTGGCTGGAACCTAGGCTTTGGCCCCACCAGAGGCGGCGGGAGCTCCGGAGATGGCATACTAACAGGGACACGTTCCGTTAGTGGAACGCTCACTCTTCCGGCGGGATTTGCGCTTACGAGTAGCGCACTAACGGTCAAAACCGGCGCGGGTAGCCAGAAAGTGTCCTCCAGTGGGGCTTTTTCGGCGCAGGTGAGTACCGAGCCGACGGGCCCAACACTTGCCTGGTGCGCAGCATCGGACAAGCCTATCCTGATGGGCTTCTTGGCGGATACGGGAGCGGTGCTGAGTGCACGCTCCACGGCGGTAGCTCTCCTCTACTTTGCTCTGGGGGGGCACATGGTCGCGGCCACCAACAAGACTTTCCTCTTGGCCCAACTGGATGCCCATCCTGCCGTAGGGGAGCTGGAGACGGTGATTACGGCGCGTCTTGCCGCAAATCCCTCCGCAGTTGTGGAGGAAGACCCGGCGATTGGAGCCGCGCTAAAAACGGCAGTTGAGGCCATCCTGACCCAGAGGACGACGCCAAGCCGTGCGGCACTTCCTCCCAAAACACGGGTGACGCGGGCAGAGGGAAATGCCCTTCTTTTGACCACACCCAATACCCTTCAGAGCAATGTCGAGCTCTTACAAGGAACCGCCCCCCATACGATCGTTCTCAGCAACCATGCCCGTCGCTACTGCCAGATCTACCTCTATGAGGTCGGTAAGGTGGACAAAAATGGGCTTGCGACAAACTACACAAAAGCAAAAGTCGTCTCAACAACCCGTCTAGGTTCCACACGCGCACTCGGCATCATGAGCACGATCTTCGGTTTCTACTCCGGACAGACCGCGTTCGTCCCTGTTTCCACACAGCCACTGCCTCTGACAATGGCGACCGATGCCAAAAAGACTCTCTTTGAGGTGGTCGTGCTGGGGTCCTCGTCGCTCACGGGCGATCCTGCTATCTACTCCGATCCCCGCTACATAGATGCCGTCTCCGGGTGGCGTGAGTCTCGGCTCGTGCTCAACTTCATCTCCTGGTTCGCGGATGTTCTCCTAGGCTTACTTCTGGAGATCTGGGGACTTCGGGATATCGCCACAAACGAAGCCGCCATCGAGGCCGCGGTCACCAGCCTCCGTGCTCTTCAGATTCAGTCCTGGTTTGAAGTGGCCGCCGCGGTCGAGACAGGAGACTTCAGCCGAGCGACACAGCTATTTCTTAAGCTTTGCGTCTCCGACACCAGCTTCTTTCTCTCGATTGCCGCCATCCTCTCCCGGCTCAGTCCGGCACTTCAGGCGATTCTCAGCAAGGAGGCTCTCGCTGCCAGTGGGCAGCTTGCTCTGAAGCTCCTCTTGGCCCCACTGAATGTGGTGGGAGTGCTTGTGGGCGGGGGGGATCTCGGGGCAGTGCTTTGGGATCTGGCTCACTCCGAACAAGCGGATCAGTGGCAAGCAACCCTCTTTACCAGCGACGTAAGCCTCAGTCCCGCTGCGGAAACGATCGAACCGGGGGATAGTCTCGTGCTCACGGCCAATGTCCCGACGGTGCCTGGGGCGGCGAATATCCGCTATAAGTGGACCCTGAGCGGGAGCAGCCTCGCGAACTTAAGCGATGCGAAAGAAGGTAAGGTAGGCTCAAGCTTCGAGACGACGGGCAGCGTGGTGACGCTGGCAACCACGCCCTCAACACAGGGCACATTGACAGTCACCGTGGAGGCCAACGAGACCGCTAAAGACGGTAGCCAGGTTTCCCATGGGCAAGCCCAATCACAAATCAAGGTCAATGACGATGTGCCCTTTGGGATGGTCAAGGTAAAGTTCGATGGGAAGACACGCCTTCTTCCCAAGTACAGCACTCAGCGCCTCGGTGGTACAACAGGATTGGCGCTGGGAGCACTCTATCAGCAAGTCTCCACGGCCTACGGAGGGAAAGTGGCGCTGAAGCTGATCTTGCAGTTCTCCACAAAGACTCTCTCGGTAGGGAGCACAGCAAGCGTGGTGAGTGACTACGATCTTACCTATGAGCTCCCTGAGGGAAATGACTCCCTCTACTTCGCCCCCTCGGCTCCCGGAGCTCTGACGGTAACCGAGGTCGGTGAGGGATACTTTGGCTACACGCTCAGCGTGAACCTCAAGGGTCTGCGCGGGGTTCCCATCACCGGCCCCGCAACCGCCTTGACAAGTCGCAGGGCATTTGATAGACTCTTTTGCAATCGTGTGCAATGACTACTCTTGAAGATATCGCACGCCAAGCAGGCGTCTCCCACTCAACCGTCTCACGGGCACTGGCGGATAGCCCACTGGTCAATGCGGAGACCAAAAAGCGCATCCAGATACTAGCGAGCGAGGCGGGCTACCAGGTCAATCAAGTGGCGCGAAATCTCAAGGTCCGCTCCACCAAGACAGTTGGGCTTGTGGTTCCCGAGGTCTCGAACCCCTACTATCCCAAGCTGGTGCAGCTCATCGCCGATCTCGTACGAGCGGCGGGCTATAGCTTGCAGCTGCAGCTCAGTGGCACCGACCAAGAGGTCGAGTCCGCCTGCCTGGCCTCGCTTCGGGAGCAGCGCGTGGACGGTATTTTGCTGGTGTCCGGCGAGAATGGCCTCGTCGCCCGAGAGCACGTCAACGCGCTGGTGGCCTCGGGTGTGCCGCTGGTGCTGATGGGCTGGGTGGAGGGTACCGAGCACCTCGACACAGTCACTGGCGATGATGCCAAGGGCGGCTACGCTCTTGCCCAGCACTTGATCGGGCTGGGGCATCGGCGCATTGCGATCTTGGGTAAGAGCCCCCATCGCGGTATCTACGACCGGCTCTATGGCTTCAAAGCGGCCCTCAAAGAGGCAGGAATCGAGCTTCCCGAAGCGCTGCAAGTCATCGCCCAGAGCGATGCGGAGGTCGGGCGTGGCGTGGCGCACTTGCTCGCGCTCCCTGAGCCCCCCACCGCGATTTTTGCCTACCAAGACTCACTCGCGGCCCTTGTGATTGGCTACCTTGCCGATGCGGGTGTCTCTGTTCCGCAACAAATGACCGTGGTCGGCTTTGACAATCTCGATCTTGCAAGCTACATCAGCCCGCGCTTGACCACGATCGGCGGCCATATCGAGCCACTCGCGACCCAGTTTGTGGGCTTATTGCTGGAGCGGGTTCAGAAAACAGCGCTTCGTGAACTCCCGCAACACGTAGTGGTCACGCCGCAGTTAGTCGTGCGCAAGAGCTGTGCTCCCCCAAGAAACAAAAGAGAAGAGAAATAAGATGAACATACCAATGCTACATGTCGATGGAACACGCCTGAAAGATAGTGCGGGCAAAGTCGTCCGTCTCCAAGGGGTGAATGTCCCGAGCCTAGACTGGAGCAACACGGGCGACCATCTGACACTGTCTATCAACCGGGCACTGACAGATTGGAAAGCAAAACTCATTCGCATCCCTCTCTCGCAAGACCGCTGGTTTGGTAAATCAGGCGATAGTAGCGCAGAGTACAGAACCGTCGTGGATGGCGTGGTGCGTCAGATCGCCGCGCAAAACAGCTACGCCCTACTTGATCTCCACTGGTCCAACGGCGGCAAGTGGGGCGAGAATATTGGCCAGCACTGCATGCCCGATGATCTGAGTGTGTTGTTCTGGAAAGACCTTGCCAAGCGCTACGCCAATCACCCAGCGGTGCTCTTTGATCTCTACAACGAGCCGCACGATGTCTCCTGGGAGATTTGGAAAAGCGGTGGCATGGTGGAGGAGCGCAACGATGACCCCAAGCGTGGCCTGCACCTGACGTACCATACGCCCGGCATGCAAGCACTCTTAGACACCGTGCGAGCGACAGGCGCGAAAAATGTCGTGGTCGCAGGCGGCCTCGACTGGGGCTATGATTTAAGCGGCGTGCTAAAGGGCCACGCACTCCGCGACCCCAACGGCAACGGGATTCTCTACGGCACGCACATCTACCCGTGGAAGAAAGACTGGGATACCCATGTGACCCCCGTCGCCCAAAAACACGCGGTTTTTGTTGGGGAAGTAGGTACCAAACCCTGGAAGCCGACCGATCCGCCGCACGAGAATGTCTACACCGAGAGCTGGGCACCTGAGGTGATCGCCTACATGAACAAACACCAGCTTAGCTGGACAGCCTGGAGCTTTCACCCGAGCGCCAACCCGTGCTTGCTGACGGGCTGGGACTACAAACCGACAGGCTACTGGGGCGTCTATGTCAAAGCCGCACTGACGGGAGCGAAGTAGGCAATGGGACGGCTTCAAGGCAAGCGGGCACTGGTAACGGGCGGCGGACAGGGGCTTGGCCAAGCGATCGTGGGAGAGTTGCTGCGCCAGGGCTGCGATGTCGCCATTCACTACCACAAGAGCGCCGAGGGCGCAGAGGCGGCTAAACGTGCCGCGCCGCTGGGCGTGCGGGCTGCGTGCTTCGCGGCGGATCTCTCGCAGAGCACGCAGGCGCTGGCGCTGGTGGAGGACTCTGTTGCCTTTCTCGGCGGGCTTGATATCTTGGTCAACAACGCAGGTGATCTGATCGGTCGTCGCAAGCTTGAGGAGCTGGATCTGGCGTTTTGGCAGCGCACGATCGACATCAACCTCACCAGCACGATGCTCGTCACGCAGCACGCAGTGCCCTACTTGGTGACAGCAGAGCAGAGCAGTGTTGTGAATCTCGCCTCACTGGCGGGGCGAATGGGAGGTCACGCGGGCTCACTGGCCTACTCGTCGGTGAAGGGCGCGATTCTGACTTGGACACGCTCGCTTGCCAAAGAGCTGGGCGGGCGTGGGATTCGGGTGAATGCCGTCGCGCCGGGCTTGATTCTCGGCACGGCGTTTCACAACACACACACCACGGCGGAGTCGGCTGCCGCAACGATCGCGACTTTGCCGCTGGGCCGTGCGGGTACGCCCGAGGATGTCGCGCGGGCTGTCGCTTTTCTCGCCAGCGAGTACGACGGTTTTATCACCGGCGCGACTCTTGACATCAACGGCGGCATTTTTGGGTCTTAAAACTAAAGGATTGAGTGAACATGCAAAAAGCAGAGATTAAGGGCAAGTGGGCCTTGGTAACCGGCGCGAGCCGTGGGATTGGACGACAGGTGAGCCTAGGGCTTGCGGAGTACGGCTGTAATATCGTGCTGCATAGCCGCGAGACAGTAGGAACAGATACACTGGCAGCGGAGCTGACGGCCAAGGGCGTGCAGGTGCTACAAGTGGCGGCAGAGCTCTCCGACGAAGCGCAAGTGGACGCGATGCTGGCGAGTGTGCTGGCCTCGACACCGGGCATTGACATTGTCTACAACAACGCTGCGATCATGACGCCGTACCGTAGCGACTGGAAGAGTGTCCCTGCCGAGGACTTCCGCAAGAGCTTTGAGGTGAACGTAACGGCACTGGTTCGCATCTGCCACAGCCTGATTCCGGGTATGGTGAAGCGCAAGTGGGGTCGGATTATCAATGTCACGTCGGGCATTCAAGATCAGCCCGAGCTAATTGCCTACTCGATCTCCAAAGCCGCCGTGGATAAGTTCGTCACCGATACCGCAAGCCACCTCAAAGGCGACGGCGTGTTGATCAACCTACTCGATCCCGGCTGGCTACGCACCGATCTGGGCGGCCCCAATGCCCCCGGCTCCGTTGAGTCCGTACTCCCCGGCGCACTCGTCCCTGCGCTCATTAACGATGGAACTACGGGTACGCTCTTCCGCGCACAAGACTACGTGGGCCAGACGCTCTGACCCTTTAGCCCTGACGCTCCGGTGGCGGCTAGAACGGATGACCAGTCCCAAAAAAGACAGGTTGAAGTCCATGAGGCCGTCACCAAAAAGGAGCTGGGTCTACTCAAGAAGCCATCTGTTCGTCCGGAGCAAAAATGCTATAATCGCGTAGTCCAAAAACTGTCCATTCAAACGTCAGGATGATAATCCAGCTAAGATTAAAACGAGAAAAATAACGATGTTTACTCTTCCTCAACCTCCTGTCTCGCTTGTGCCCAAACCTGCCGCACTGGTGCAAAGCGCCGGGAGCTTCACGCTCGACGATAAAACAGCTATCGGGGCCGATGCGACCAGTCGTCCGGCGGCGCAGCTGCTCACCGGCTGGCTCCAGAACACGACTGGGCAGGCGCCGAAAATCACGAGCAAGGGCAGTATCACGCTGAAGGTCAATCCGTCGCTGACCAAGCTCGGTGCGGAGGGCTATCTGCTGGAGGTTAGCCCCAAAGGCGTGAGCTTAAGTGCCCCTATGTTCCTGCACAAGCCCGAGCTTAAAACAAACCCCGGCCCCGCGCTCTACGGCGACTACTTCACGCTCCCCCGCGCCGCCGCCCTCGCCGAGGTGGCATGGACCTCGCAGTCCCAGCGCAGCTTCGCAGATTTTACGAACCGCATGCAGCGCCAGTACGTCCGCTACACCACCGACGGCACCGATCCCACGGCCAGCTCGCCGGAGCTCAAGGGCACCGTCACCGTCACGCGCTTCGAGGACTTCAAGGCCATCACGCTCGCCCCCGATGGCAAGCGCACCAGCCTGATCTTCGAGACGAGTGCCTCTCAGGGGGGCAAGCTCGCGGAGATGCCCCCCCGAGGCAATGACTCCCGCGCCGTCGCTGATCCGCGCATCCTCGCCCTGATCCGACAAACCCGCGCCACCGCGCCCAACGGATTCACCGAGGCGTCCGCCAAGGAAGTCGTGGGGATTCTGCTCGAGGATGGAAAGCTCGATCCTGTCGAGTATGATCTGCTCGATGAGCTGACCCAACCCAGGATCAGAGCCATCTCCCTCGCCACGCCCGGAAGCACCGAAACCATCATCGTCGGCACGCAATCCGGTACCGTCCACAAGGTGCTCTCCGCCCCCCTCGACGACCAAGTGCGCAAGCTGCTGGACGCCCCTCTCACCCAAGCCAACTGGGCGAGCCTCGTGGAACGGTACGTTTACTCTGTTTCTTCGGCTGTCCGCACCGTTTCCCTACTGCAACGCCTGATCGCCGCGCGATGGGAGGCATCGTCGATCTCCAATGCCTACGAGGCCTATGCCGAGACGGTGGGGAAACTCTTCGAGTTCTCCAAGGCACTGCCCATCGACAAACAAAAGTCAGGCCGCTTGCTGCTCTACCAGGCATGCAAAGGACACGACGGGTCGCGCAACGACGTCGTGCCCGACTTCCTCTATAACTGGGTGAGACAGCCCCTAGCGCCATGAGCACACAAACTGGCGAAAATGCTACAATCTCGCAGTCCAAAAACTGTCCAGACAAACGTCTGGATTACATCCTTTTGTGGAAGTTGTGCGAAAGATATACCTAAAAAATCCACGAGAATTGGTAAAATAGGCACATGACACCCAATCTTCTCACCGTGGAGCAGAAAGCGCAGTTTGACCGCGACGGTTTCTTGGTACTACGGAACTTAATAGACCCTGAGCTGGTCGCGCGGCTGGTTGCTGCCGCCGACCGGCTCTCTTCCGAGGGCATTGAGCACGAGGGCCTCTCGGAGCGAAAGCACTGGCAGAAGCGCGGCTGCCTGCCCGATGACCCGGCGTTTCTGGAGCTGATTGACCACCCGCAAGTGCTGCCGCTGGTAGCGGGGATTCTGGGCTGGGACATCCACCTGATGACCAGCCATCTCATTGTGCGTCCCCCCACACCCGGTGCCGACGCGAACTTCAAGGGCGAGGGCTGGCACCGCGACGGTGGCCAATCCAGCTGGGAGATGACCGAGCCGCACCCCAGAATCTTGCTTAAGATCGCATTCTTTCTCTCGGATCAGTCGGAGCCAGGGCGGGGAAATACACAAGTCGTGCCGGGAAGCAACCGCCTGACGGGGCCGCTTGCAAAAGCCCCCGACGCTCCGCACCCGTACGGCGCGATTGAGATCTGTGGCAAGCCAGGCGATGCGTTTATTTTCGAGCAGCGCACCTACCACGCCGTCGGAGCTAACTTTTCCGACATCACCCGCAAGACCCTCTTTATCGGCTACGGCTTCCGCTGGGTCTTTCCGATGGATTTTTCTCCCCAGTTTAGCTACCGCGAGCTCTACGAAAAAGCCAACCCCATCCAGCGCCAGCTCATGGGCGACATCAAGACTATCACCGGCGTCCACCTCCCCACCGACGAAGACGTCCCGCTCCGCGCAAAATGGCGCGAGTGGTATGGGTAGTGCACCCCGACGAGGTCTATACGGATTCTGCCCTTGTGAGCCGCTTGCTAGCCATGCAGTTTCCGCAGTGGGCCGCGCTTCCGATCCAACCCGTCGCCTCCGCCGGAACCGACAACGCGCTTTATCGTCTGGGTGATGAGCTTGTCGTCCGGCTCCCGCGCGTTCACTGGGCAGTCGGGCAGGTGGAGAAAGAGCAGCAGTGGCTCCCCAAGCTCGCGCCGCAGCTCCCGCTGGCGGTTCCCGCGCCGCTGGCGATGGGAGTGCCGGGCGAGGGCTACCCGTGGCACTGGTCGGTCTACCGGTGGCTTGACGGTAAAAACGCGATACTCGACCAGCTTACCGATCCCTCCAAGGCGGCAAGGACGCTCGCGGCCTTTATCACAGCGCTCCAAAGCCTCGATGCCACCCATGGCCCCGCGCCAGGTGAGCACAACTCCGGGCGAGGGGTGCCCCTAGGGGAGCGCGATGCCGCCGTCCGCCGTGCTCTCACCAAGCTCCAAGGGCGAATAGACAGCGACACGGCTACGAAAGCCTGGGAAGTCGCTCTCCAAGCCCCCGTCTGGAACCATGCCCCCGTCTGGATTCACGGTGACTTACACTCCGGCAACCTCCTCGCCACCAACGGCCAGCTCAGCGCCGTGATTGACTTTGGCTGCCTGGGCGTGGGTGATCCCGCCTGCGAACTCATCGTCGCCTGGAACCTGTTCGACACCGACTCGCGCCAAGTCTTCCGAGAGGCCCTCGCAATAGACGATGCCATGTGGGAGCGCGGACGGGGCTGGGCGTTGTCTATGGCGCTCATTGCCCTTCCTTACTACTGGGAGACAAATCCTACGATTGTAAACGCATCGCTTCACACTCTGGATACGCTTCTAGGCACTTACACCAAAAGCTCTTTGACGATGTTCGCTGTACCAGCAACCCCTGTGAGGCGCTCGGGGCGACCGGCGCGCTCGAAGTAGAGCTTTTCGTTGTCGAGGCCCAGTGCGGCCAGAATCGTGGCGTGGAGGTCTTTGAACGTGACGGGGTTCTCTCGTGCCATTAACCCAATCTCATCCGTGGCCCCGTAGCGCTGCGGCTTGACGGCTCCCCCACCCAGCCAGATCGTAAAACCCGCCGCGTTGTGCTGCCGCCCGCTGTCACCTTGCATCATGGGCGTGCGGCCAAACTCGCTCGCCCAGACAATCAGTGTCTCGTCCCACAGGCCACGCTGCTTTAAGTCCGTCAGAAGCGCCGCCGTGGGCTGATCAATCCACCGAGCACGCGGCGTGTGGTTTTTCTCCAGCTCCCCATGTGCATCCCAGCCATCTTTGTCGGGCATGTCGTAGACCTCGACAAAGCGCACCCCACGCTCGACCAGCCGACGGGCAAGGAGCAGCTTGCGCGCATAGGCGACCGTGCGTGGGTCTTTGTGCTCGAAGCCGTAGGCACGCCGCAGGTGCGCGGGCTCTTTCTCCACCTCCCCGACTTCCAGCGCCGCGCTCTGCATGCGATACGCCAGCTCGTAGCTCGCGATCCGGGCATCCAGCTCAACGCCCTCTTTTTTGCCCTGCCGGTGCTTGAGGTTCATCTGCCGCAGAAAGTCAAACGTGTCCTGCTGACTCGCCGCAAACTCCTTGGGTGGCGTGAGATCCAGCACAAGCTGTCCTTGGTCTCGCAGCTTTGTAGGCTGAAAGGCAGGCGGCAGAAACCCGTTCTGGTAGTTGGCCGCGCCCCCGAGCGGCCCGGCATCAAAGAGCACCACATAGCCCGGCAGGCTCTGATTTTCGGTGCCCAGGCCATAGGTGATCCAGCTCCCCAGGCTGGCCTTACCCGCGTTGAGATCGCCCGTGTGGAACAGATAGCTCGACGGCGCATGATTATTGGACTCGGACTGGAGCGAGTGGACAAAGCAGAGATCATCCACGTGCTTGGCCAGCTCGGGAAACAGCTCGCTCACCCACAGCCCACTCTTGCCCTGCTGGGTGAACTTATACGGCGAGGCCATCAGCTCGTCCTTGCAGCCCTCAAACACATTGGCGTGGCGGCTGCCCTTCAGCGCGTCTTTGAAAGACTTTGGCACGGGTTTCTTGTGGAGCTTTTGCAGCTCGGGCTTGTAGTCGAACGTGTCCATCTGCCCTGGCCCACCCACCTGGTAGAGCACGATGACGTTTTTAGCCCGCGCCTTGAAGTGCGGCCTGCGCGGCGCAAGAGGCCGGATCGGGTCAATCATCACCGCCGGTGGCCTACCCTGCCCACTTCCCTGCTCTACTAGCGCCACTGCCAGCTCTCGAAAAAGGCTCATGTGAAGATGATAACACACTATCCGGTAAACTGTCTGTATGCAAAACCTTCGATCCTGGCGCGTCGGGTTCGTGAGTGTAGGGCTTCTGGGGCTTCTTGGAACACTGGTCGCGGTGGCGCGGACGCCACAAAAGCAGCCTGCTTCCACTTCCTCCCAGCAGTTTGTGCTCTTCGATGCCACCTTCAACTACGACAAAAAGGATGCGGACAACTCGATCCCGAGCAAGTCGCACTACTACATCTACGGCTACCGGCTCAACCCGCAGCGTCCCAAGAACTGGACCAGTCCGGTAGACTTTCGCAATGGCACCGTGCATGTCCGAGTCGAGGTGCTAGAGAAACCCGAGAGCGCGGAAGCAGTGCAGTGGAGCCTCTGCTACATCCCCAACAAGGGCCAAGGCAACGGCTACGGCTGTGCGGGCACGGATCGCTACACCCGCAAAGGCATCTACGAGAAAGATGTCTCGATGACGGAGTTCTGGGAGAACAAGGGAATTGTCTGGAGCGAGGGCATCAAACAAATGGATCTCGTGATGAAGGACAAAGACGGTGTCAAAGTCCACCTGCGCCCCGATCCCGAGAAGTTCCTGCCCACCAAAGTGCGATTCACCATGATCCAAGTCGCCGCCGGAGCCAAGTACGACCCAAGCCTGGTGCCCAACATTAAGCATTAGAGCGAAAGTAGTACATCAGATCCCCGAGAGAAGTGCATTTTTCTGCAGAGGTCGGTAGATGTCCGTGAGTCTCTGAAAACAGGTGCAGGTAAACTGTCGTCATGAGTACCCAAATCATCACCCGCTACTTTGCCCTCTTGCTTGCCGTGCTTGCCGGGATGGGAGTTGTCCTGATGTTGACGGACATCTTCTCCCCCGGAGCAACTCCCTGGAACTACCTCTATCTCTGGGTCTGTCTGGCTCTGCTGAGCGTTGCACAGCGTATCGCCGCGCAACGCCGCTGGGCAATTATTGTCTTTACACTGTTTTGTGCTATGGGAGTCCAGGTTTGCGACCTCCGAGCGTATCTTTACTTGGCCCACACCATCGCGGGAGCGCTT
>NZ_CBAYMC010000132.1:0-12271 GCF_964826245.1 Armatimonas sp.
CTGAGGCGCGTGAGATGAGCGCTGATCGCATTGCCGGGTGCGGTATCGGTTTCAAGAAGCGGCAAGGCTTGCGGAGGTGCACTTCGGAGCCGCTTGCGCCAGCAGTTGAGTGCCACGGCGTGCAGGAAAGTTGCCAGTTTGGCGCGCCCCGCAAACCGTGGCCGACTCTGAAACGCCGCGATCAGCGCCTCTTGAGTCAGGTCTTCCGCATCCGCATAGCAGCCCCCGCAGAGCCGCAAGCTCAGGCGAAAGATTCGGTCTCCATGGCTATCGAGCCAGCGCTCCCAGTTTTTATCCACGCTGGTTAGTTCCCTTTTTCCATCATTTTGTTGGATAATAGACGCATGAAATTTACGGTTTTTACCAAGCCCTACAAAGATGAGATTCCGGCACTTGGCAAGCGCGTCGCGGCGCTAGGCGTGGAGGGCATTGAGCTGCCCGTGCGTCCTGGCTATCCGGTGACGATGGACAATGCGGCCACAGAGCTTCCCAAAGCGGCAAAAACTCTGCGTGAGGAATCGGGCATTAGTATTGAGAGCATTGCGCCGAGCTTTACGAGCGACGGTGCAGAGCTGACTCCCCGGCTCTTTGAGGCGTGTGGCAAGGCGGGGATTCCGATCATACGGGTCTGCCCGACGCCGCGTGAGGGTGAGAGCTACCCCGATGCCGAGAAGCGCTGGCAGAAGCTCTTTCTCGGGATGGTGCCCGCGCTGGAGAGCCATAATGTGGCAATTGGCATTCAGAACCACTCGGGGCGCAATGTTCCGGTCCATGCCTTTGGCCTGCGCTCGCTGCTAGCACCGCTGCCCGCCAAGAGTATTGGTGCGGTCTGGGACGCGGCGCACAATGCGCTAGAGGGCGAGAGCGCGGGCTTTGCGCTGGAGCTGATCTACGGGCCGTACTTTAAGATGCTGAACCTCAAGAACGGCTACAAGAAACGCGGCGATGATGGCAAGTGGAAAACTTTCTGGTGCAAGGGCGACGAGGGCCTCTCGGACTGGAAGGCAGTGGCGGAGAACCTCAAGAAGCGGGGCTTTAACGGGACGGTCTGTCTGACGGCGGAGTACAGCGAAGCCAGCGGCGCGGAGAAGTATCTGGCGGCGGACATCGCCTATGCAAAACGCCTCTTTGCGAAGACAGGGAACTAAGACGCGGCTCTTGCGTTCTTTATAGCCGTGGCCACACTCACTTTGCGCCGAAAGGCGATGTTCTCTGCAGCGCACGCGTACTGGTTTAAAGATCGCACCGACGACGAAAATCGGGCGATCTTTGGCAAGTGGGCCTCGCGCTGGGGCCATGGCCATAACTATGAGATCGAGCTGAGTGTTGCCGGTCAGCTGGACGAAGCCACGGGGATGGTGGTCAATATCACCGATGTGGACAAAGCACTCAAGCGGGCCATCCAGCCCTTGCGGGACAAGCACCTCACCTACGAGGTGCCACACTTTGCCACAAATCCCCCGACCACAGAGAATATCGCGGCCTATATCGCTCAGAGATTTAACGCCGAGTTTACCGATCCTGCGGCGCGGCTCACCAAAATAATCGTGGCGGAGACGCCCACCCTTTCCGCTTCCGTAGAATTTAGAGAGTTTCAGGAGAGTAACACAAAACAAATGGTCTCCCTTACCCGCAGCTTAGATTTCGCCGCCGCCCACCGACTCCATGCGCAGGGCCTGAGCGATAATGAGAATCTTGCGATCTTCGGCAAGTGCAACAACCCACACGGCCACGGCCACAACTACGGTGTCGAAGTGACCGTGAGCGGCGAGATTGATCCTAAAACCGGGATGATCGTGGACTTAGTGGCGCTGGATAAAGTGCTGGACACGGAGATCATGGAGCGCTACGACCACAAGCACCTCAACGACGACACCGAAGATTTCTCACACACAAACCCAACTAGTGAGAACCTGACACTAGCGATCTGGAACCATCTTGTTGAAAAAATCCCGGCACCCGCGCGCCTGAAACGTGTTGTCGTAAGAGAAACCGATCGTAACTACTTCGAGTACGAAGGCAACTAAACAAAAAGATGAGATTTAGCCTGCACGGTTTGTCGGAAACAACCAGCAGGCTCTTAGAGAGGAAACCATATCATGTCAAAACCGACCCCAAACTTGACCCCCATGCCCCGCATGTTCTTCCACGAGAGCGACCAGCCCGCTCAGCCTCTAAACGAAGTGGAGCGCCGCTACGATGCGGACTTTGTCGCCACCGAGGCGTACCGAGACTCGCTACCCGACATGTCGCTGACGCGCAATGCCATTCAAGGAGCCAATGTCCCAATCCAGCAAGTGGGCATCTCCGGCTTTCGGCTTCCCCTGCGCTTTGTGAGCGAAGATGGCAGCACGCAGCTTTTAGAGTCTCGCGTCACCGGCTCGGTCTCTCTTGAGGCCAATATCAAGGGCATCAACATGAGCCGGATCATGCGGACGTTTTATGAGCACCAAGACGCAGCCTTCACGCCAGAGATGCTAGCAACGATCTTGCGGGACTACCAGGCCACGGTGGGCGGGCTCAATGCACGTCTCAAGGTCAGCTTCTCCTACCCGATGATTCAGCAGAGCCTCCGCAGTGGGCTCTCAGGCTACCAGTACTATGAGGTGAGCTACCAGGCCAGCCTAGATGCAAAGGGGACGTTGCGACGCTTTGTGATCTTTGACTTTGTCTACTCCTCGGCCTGCCCTTGCTCGGCGGAGCTCTCCGAGCATGCCCGTGCCACGCGTAATGTCTATGCAATTCCTCACAGCCAGCGCAGTAAAGCACGGATCAAGCTGGAGCTTACCGATGGTGCCACGCTCAGCATCGAAGAGATCCAGCGCCACTGCCTCCATGCCCTTAAGACAGAGACACAAGTGATGGTCAAGCGCGAAGATGAACAAGCTTTTGCGGAGCTCAATGGCGCCTACATCAAGTTTGTCGAGGATGCGGCCCGCCTGCTCTCCGAGCAGTTTGATGCCGATGCGCGAGTCAAAGACTTCGAGATTGCCTGTTCTCACCTGGAGAGCCTCCATAGCCATGACGCCATTAGCGTCATCTGCAAAGGTGTGCCAGGTGGTTTCGTGGCAGACTTCACAGATTTCGAGAGCCTGATTTGTTAATATCATGGGAACGTTCCGCGGAACTTAACAGTATTTCACGGTAAGATGTACCGAGCTTGCGCCTTCCCGCGCATTGAAAGGATTCTGTGAGTATGTCCGTGTCCCCCGTGGACTCGCCCAGTACGAAAAAACCACCTCGTCTCGTGGAGCTCCAGCACCTGCTGGAGCTCCGCTGTGGCACCGCTTCTGAAGCCACTCAGGCGCTCTTAGAGGTGTGGCAGACACAGGCACTCTATGCCGCAACCGCGCTAAATCGTATGGCATCCCCGGAGAGTTTGCGCCTTAGTGCGGCTCTTGGTTCACCATCCACGGCAAATACCCATGAAGGTGAGTGCCTCCACAAAGATGCACTTGCACTACAGATGACCTTTGAGCGCCTCGCATCCAGCTACGAGTCTGGACTGAGAGAGCTAGCGACGCAGGGCCTTCAAGCGCTTAAGAATGCCGCGCACTACTCCGGAAGAGAGCAGCAGGAAGAGCTACGTGATGCGTTCAAGCTCCTGAAAGGTGTACTGGACAATCCTCTTGGCAACCGCAACTTTGCCATCTGGTTTGAGTTTGGCTGGACACAGTGGATGCTCCGTGAGCCGCTTGAAACGGTCAGCGAGAGCTTCTACCACGCCGCGCGTCTCTCGGGAAATAGCGGCGACCTCTACCACCTTCATGCCCTGCGCCATCTTGCCTATCTCCAGGCCTCGGCGGGCAAGTGGAGCGAGGCGTGGGAGACCGCTCAGCGTGCCCTGGAGAGAGCAGGCGACGGGTCGCCGTCGGTGTGGATCGAAGCGGCACGCTATGCCCTCGGGGTGGGTGCCCTCTCCCAAGCCCAAGCCTTGCTGGATCGGGCGCTGGATCACAGCCCTGAAAGCGCTTTTGCTCTCTTCTCCGATCCCGACTTGACCCCTCTCTACGGTGCCTGTAGCCAGACGATGGAGCGCTTCGCAACGGCAGCCCATGAGGCCGCTGCCCACGAGCTAGAGCGCCTTCACACGGCTCGGCAGACAGACCAGTATCTGATGGACAAGCTTGGGTTAAAACTTGAGATGCCCCCCATACTTGCTCTCCCCGAGAGCATTCAGTCTAGTAGCCTCTTTGAAGCGCATGCCCTTGCGGCGGCAGCCCATGCAGAGGCATCCCAGATCTTCGATAGTGCCATTGATTTGGTCGAAAAAGAAGAGACGAAAGCCACGGAGAATGCTCGGCGACTCAAAGTCCAGATAGATCAAGCTCTCTCGGAAAAAGCGTACTATGAGGGGAGCCTTCGCAATATCGAAGAGCATGCCCGAGAGTCAGGCTTTTCTTTACACAACTACTCGTTTAACAACCCGTTCTTCCGCAAGCGCAATGGCAAAGCGGAGGATGCTCGCTTTGCCTACGAGTCTTTCCGGCAACAGCTCGCCCAGTGCGAAACCTATCTGAAAGACCATCTTCCCGCCATGGAGGCCGCCTTCGACAAGCATGAGGGCAGGCGGCAAAAAGTCTCTGAGGTGCTTCAGTGGCTTATCGCGAAGCGCGCGAGCTAGTGAGCGTGTAGCCCGTATAGAACTCTCGTACCGCCAGAGTCTCGCCCGTACGCGCAAGAGTAAGGCTCAGACGTGCCATGAGCAGTGTCTGGCCCTTCCCTTCTTTTTGGGCCTGTGGGCTCCCTGTCTCCAAGGTATAGGGAGTCACGGCAGCCAGCACTGTCTTCGGAACCTCACTCTCACGACACTGCGGTGGGAACGCTCCGGTAACCGCAAGTAACTTACGGCGCTTGAGCGTCTTATTAAGCTCATCGCTGAGCTTGCCGACGATACGCCGAATGTCTTCTGGTCGTACTCCCTCCCCGACAAGCTTGGCAAATGCCGCTTCATCGGCGGCCAGCACCACTTGTTCCCGACCTTGTACACCCAGAATCGGTGGCTCACCTGTACTGCTCAGAGAGCGCGAGGGAATCCCCAAAAGAGTCTCCCCAATCTGCGCTGTCACCATGGGGATCATAGCCTCAAGCTGGCCTCCTCTTTCCGCTTTGCCACCACGACACCCCAGCATCACGGTCAGGCAGATCAGACCTACCACACTAGCACTTTTACTCATAAAGCAGGATTCAACATCTTACCCCACTACCCCTTCTATAGGAAAAACTTATAAGTAATTATTGCAGTTTATCCCTCTTAGAATTACGAGGTTTTGTTTATAAAAGAACTTTCTTCGTTTACAATCGAGCCCTAGGCAGTATAATTGCATAGTGAAAAATATTGTGAAAATCCTTAAACCTAGCATCACCCTGATTACAGGATTGGCTCTCGCCACCGCGAGTCTGGCCCAGAGCGATACGGGAACCGCACCGGTCGTCCTGAGCGAGAGCCCTCTCCTGTCCGCCTTTGCGCCTCAGCGTGTACAACCAGGCCGGGATCGCTTTAACAACACTCCTTCTCTCACCAATGAAGGCCTGGTTGAGACCCTCAAAACCAACAAGACTTTCCGTACCAATCTTGCCAAGCACTTTGGGGTTCCTGAGGAGCGTGTGATTGAGTTTGTTCAGGACGCACTCGTTCCACGGACACTCGCACAAGACACCCGTGTGATGAACTATGGGGTCACCAAGTCTGGCTCGATTTATAGCAAGAACACAACCCTGAAAAAAGGAACGCGTGTTTGGGCGACGCGTGATGGCAAGCCTATCCTGAAGTGGGACTGCTCCAATCCCCTCCTGCCTAAGATTCCTGTCTTGCGTGAGCGCCCCAAGCCGACACGGGTGAGCCGAGCCGTTGAGGCTGGCATTCTCGCGCCTCAAGGTGGCTTGCTGGAGCCCGCAGGCCTGGAGGCCCCCGTGGGCATCACACTGGCCATGGACACTCCCGGTGATCCCATAACACCGCCTATCGGTCCGCCCGTTACCTACAAGGATCCACCATCAATCCCCCGACTCCCAACCAGTATCGCACGCACGGGAATTCCCTTGCTCCCTCTCGCGGGGGTTGTGGGCTTGGTGGTGCGTTCGGCATCAAGCCCCAACACCATTCCTGAACCAGGCACTCTGGCCCTGCTAGCCTTGGGAGGCGCCGGTCTACTAGCCCTGCGTCGCCGCAAGCACTAACAGAACATCAAAGTGCTCCTTCAGCCCCGCACCATAGGCTCTCAGTGAGTTTCCCTCAGGCCCTTCGGTGAGGCGGCGGTGGATTTTTTCAAAAGGACGCACTTCAATCCCACCCTGCTCCGTCACAAGAACCAGCCTGGCTTCGGCCCAGTCTTCGGTGAGCTGCCACTGCGCCCCGAGTGTTCGTACAAAAACTTCCCCGAGATAGCAGCCGGTATAGAAGATCACAAGGTCGCGTTGCGGGGTACTCGTCTCTTCAAGCTGCGGGTCAGAGACTGCCAGGAGCTCATCTAGCACGGTGAGCGACTCTGGGGAGTAGTCTAGGGCGTGTCCTCCTGCCGCCGCTTGCCGAACCAGAGTCTCGGCGTAGAGCCCCACACTCTCTAAGGTCAGGGTCATTCGCCCAGGTAGGCTTTCTTGACTTCAGGGTTGGTGCGCAGCTCGGCGGCGGCCCCTTCAAGCATAATGCGGCCTGTCTCCAGAACGTAGCCCCGGTTCGCGACGGCCAGCGCCTTATTGGCGTTTTGCTCCACTAACAGCACCGCTACTTTATGCTCTTGATTGATCGTCGTGATGATTCGGAAAATATCTTGGACGATCACGGGAGCCAGGCCAAGTGAGGGCTCATCCATCATCAGAAGCTTGGGCTTGCTCATCAGCGCTCGGCCAATCGCAAGCATCTGCTGCTCGCCACCTGAGAGCGTCCCCGCGTTTTGCATCAGGCGCTCACGGAGCCGTGGGAAGAGGTTCAGGGAGTACTCATAGTCCGACGCAATCCCCGCTTTATCTTTGCGCAGATACGCCCCCAGCTCCAAGTTTTCCTTGACACTCATGTTGGCAAAGATGCGCCGCCCCTCGGGGCAGTGCACCAGGCCACGGGAGACAATGGTCGCAATGGGAGTCTTGGTGATGTTCTCACCCAGAAAGGTCACACTTCCCCCTTTGGGACGCACCATCCCGGAGGCCGTGCGCAAAAGCGTGCTCTTGCCCGCACCGTTAGCCCCGATCAGGGTGACAATCTCGCCCTCTTCGACCGTGACGGTCACGCCACGCAGAGCATGGATTGCGCCGTAGTAGACATCCAGGTTTTCAAGCTTAAGCATCGTCATCCTCCCCCAGATAGGCCTGGATTACCTTGGGATTGCTCTGGATTTCCTCGGGCGTCCCGTGGGCAATCGGCTCGCCGTAGACCAGCACCGTGATCGCCTCGCAGACTCCCATCACCACGTTCATGTCGTGCTCAATCAACAAAATCGTGACCTTGAACTCATCACGGAGCCGCCGGATGAGATGCATCAGGTCCTCAGACTCCTGCGGGTTCATCCCGGCAGCGGGCTCATCCAGCAGTAAAAGACGTGGCTTGGTGGCGAGTGCACGGGCGATCTCTAGGCGGCGTTGGGCACCGTAGGGCAGGTTGCGTGCTTGCTCATGGCGCAGCTCATCGAGTCCCAGGAGGCTCAGAAGATGCCGAGAATCGTCGGTGACCGACTTCTCTACGCGATCAAACGCAGGTGTCTGGAAGATCGTGGCCGCTAGGCTCGTGTTCTCCCGTACCGATGCTCCCGTGCGGACGTTGTCCAGCACCGTGAGATCCCCAAAGAGGCGAATGTTTTGGAATGTCCGACAGATCCCCCGCTGAGCGATCTCATGTGGTTTCTTCCCCGCCACGGAGATTCCCTCCAAGAGAATATCGCCTTCCGTGGGCGCGTAGACCCCGGTCAGCAGGTTAAAGACCGTGGTCTTACCCGCCCCATTAGGCCCGATGAGCCCGGCCAGATCGCCTTCGTTGATGGTGAGATTGACTCCATTGACGGCGGTCAGTCCCCCAAAGCGCTTGATAACATTTTTGCATTCCAGAAGAGGCATACGAGGCCAGAGTATACCACAAACGCCCTTTTCCCCACTATTCTTGGGGAATGTCACTGTCAAAAAGTCCCTCGGTGTCGAGGATCTTGATAGCGAGCTCAGGGGAGAACTCCTGCTGAACCCACTCGATGGCGGCAAGCACGTCAGCATCGTTGCGCCCACGCCAGAAAACCATCTTGCGAAACTGCACCCTAAGCTCGCCGATGTGCTGCTCCTGGCGCTCGCGGAGCATGTCCAGCTCGTCTTCCAGGCGCGCGACCACCACATCTTGGGCGTAGAGAGAGTCAAGACCCGCTTGTAGCTCGGAGATCAGTCGCCGTGCCGCGTCTTTTTTCTCCTCGGACTCGCCGGATTCTCCCTCATGACGCGTCAGCCAGCCGTTCAGATAGCCGATCAGCGCCTCGCCATCCCGGCGTGGGTTGCCACCACCCACCTGCGCCATAAACGCCTCAAAGGCTTCCTGGTCATCAAAGACTTCATCCGGGACTTCCATTGTGTGCTCCAGCTCTACCGACACTTCAGAGCGACCAACGGTTGCAAGGGTTCTGATGATTTTAATGACTTTTACAAGGGTGGCTTTGCAGGCTGCTGCGGCGCAAGCAGTGCTTTCTCGACAGCCTGACGGACGGTTTCTATTCCCTGCAGCTCCAGCACCGTTCCCTGGGTCTCACGCCCGATATTTTTCTGTGGCAGGATCGCGCCGCCAAAGCCCAGTCCTGCGGCCTCGCGCAGGCGCTTCTCGATCTGTGTACAGCTTCGCACCTCGCCCGCCAGCCCGATCTCGCCCAAAAAGACCTGGTTGCCGCCCACAGGACGATCCAAGAAGCTCCCTGCCACGGCGAGCGCAATCGCAAGGTCCGCCGACGGTTCTTCAACACGCACACCACCCGCCACCGAGACAAAGACATCCATGTTGGCAAGGCTCAGCCCGAGGCGCTTCTCCAGCACAGCCAGCACCAGCGAGACCCGATCCCGGTGCACCCCATTGGTCACGCGGCGTGGACTCGTGAGATAGCTCTGGGCCACCAGCGCCTGCACTTCGACCAATAAGGCCCGCGAGCCTTCCATTGTCGCGGTGACGGTCGAGCCGGGACTTCCCACAGGACGCTCCGCTAAGAACGCTGCGGAGGGATTGTCCACGCCCACCAGCCCCTCAGAGCGCATCTCAAAGATTCCCAGCTCATCGGTGGAGCCAAAGCGGTTCTTCACGGCCCGTAGAATCCGGTAGGTGAGATGCGCATCGCCCTCGAAGTAGAGTACGGTGTCCACCATATGCTCCAGTACACGCGGCCCGGCAATCGCGCCCTCTTTGGTGACATGGCCTACCAGAAAAATAGGAATCCGCTTGCCCTTGGCCAGCGCCGCCAGCGCACTCGTCGCTGCCCGTACCTGGGAGACCGTACCTGGCGCACTGTCCACATCCGGCGAGATCATGGTCTGGATCGAGTCAATGACTAAGTATTTCGGCCTTAATTGCTCCACAAACCCGGCGATCACCCCAATATCTGTCTCAGATGCTAGCAATAGGTCTTTGTGAAGTGCATCAAGACGAACCGCGCGCAATTTAATCTGCTCGACAGACTCCTCCCCCGAGATATAGAGCGTCGTGCCATACTGCGCCGCCAGATTCCCACACAGCATAGACATTAATGTCGAGTTGTGGACGATAAGATCGGCGGCAACAAAATTTGCCTTACCTGGCACCGAGAGATCGTAGACATGAGCGTCCTCCGCAGGGGTCACAGAGACTATCTCATCCCAGAAAACATCGCCGCTTGCCAGGCGCTGAAAATAAGGGGTAGGAAACGCCTCAGCCAGTGCCTCCATCACACGGCGGCTAATCGGTCGCCCCGCACGACGTGGGTACAGAGTGAGCCCCGTACGCTCCAAGACAGTTCGGCGCAACGCCCTCCCCGTCAAGGCACGAAGCTGGAGCCAGAAGTCACTCGGAAGTGGGATGGTATCGTAGTGTGTGGAGCCAAGCTCGGGCTCAGGGAGCGCCGCAATCGTCGCAATGGCGGCATGTCGCCCCCAGATTCCAATCTCACTTAGAAAAGTGCGTACGGTCGGAACCCCCAGAAGCTGAAGCTCATAGGCAGTGTAGGCACTGCCGTTCACGGTGCTCGGTTTTGTTCTAAGTTTCGCCACAAGGCCAAAACGCAGGAGCAAGTGCTGGATGTCCTCGGCAAGCTGACGGCTAATCGTCGAGTACGAAACTCCAACAACCTTTCCTGCATAGACCGAGCCGTCACAAGAGAACAGCACCTTGAGAAACAGACGAAGCTGCTCTTTCGGCAGGCGAAACACAAGCCCAGGAACGGACTTGGTCGCGGCGGTCTGAAAACGCATTCCCAGCGCGTCGAGTGTATGCATCACCGGCGACTTTCGCGCACCAAGCGAGAGTGCTTCAGGCGCAAGCTGGTCTTGTGTGCCACCAATCGCCTCCATCAGTATCCCAGCCTGTTGAGGGGTTGGGATACCACGACCATGCCGCCATGTCATCATTTGTCGGTAGGAAAATCCACTCCGCCGTGCCCACTCAGCCCACGATAGCGCGTGCTGCTCGCGAATCTGGCACAGAGCCTCTTGGACTGTCCGTCGTGCCTGGAGACGATCCGCGTAGGGCACCACAAACCGAAAATGCTTTGCCTGTGTCTTGGCCTTGTCATAGACACAGAGCGTAACACCAAGTGCCTGAGCGAGCCCTTTTAGGTCTTCGGCTACCTCAGGAAGGAGACTGGTAACCGTGATCTGCTTACCTGCACTTCCATCCGAGAGAATGTAGGCAATCAGGCGCACTAGTGCATCGGGTTGCGACTCACTCCCAAAGAAAGGCAAGCGGCGCGGGGTTGCAATTTGCGTGCGCGGACAGAGCGCCCCGACGGGTCGCCAGCCATCAATGGTTAAGACGGGATGTGTCTCAGTGCAGCGTAGCGTTCTCCCCAAACGCGTGGTGACAAGTACCGTAGGCTGTATTCCCTGCGGCAAGAATGCCGATACGGCTGCCCCAGAGAGCGTATTGCCAGACTCCTCCAGCGCCACCACGGGGTAGCAGCTTTCTGCCCAGTCCGTGATGAGCCGCAGTGCCCCTGTCGCGGGATCAAGAATACGTGTCTCACCGACCACGCACTTTCCAATCCCTGGTTCGCCCCCAATAAGGGTCAGCGAACCGGGGACGATTCCGCCACCTAGTACCCGGTCAAACTCGGGGATGTAGGTAGACTGCCGCTCCCGCTCACTGATCTCGATCTCGGTGATGGGCCGGGGCCGTGAGTTCGCCGCGCCCATGTGCGAGAAGTTGCTGCCCCCCGCACGAATCTGCGCCGTGAGGGTCTTGGTCTCGCGGATCACCTCTTCGACGAGGCTGTTCCACTCCCCACAGCTCGGGCAGCGCCCCGCCCACTTCGGCTCCACATGAGCACACTGCTGACAGACAAACCTTGTGGTTGCTTTTGCCAAGTTCTAGTCCGCCAAGAAATCCGACCAGCTTGTAGCCGTCAGAAGGCGCTGTGCAAGCATCTCAAGCCGCTCTCGTGAGGTCGCTTGTAGCACACCAACCACCTCGTCGGCGGGTGTACCAAACCGTTGCCGCCCCAGTAGCAAGATAAGATTCCGTGCCTCGGTAGCCGCGCCAAGCTCTCTTCCTTGCTCAAGACCTTGCTCAAGACCTTGCTCAAGACCTTGAGCCATGCCCTTATCAAGACCTTCTTGGATCAACGCTTGGTAGGTAGACGATAGTTCTAGTACATTTCTGCTCATCAGTTTCTCCACAAACTCTCGGGGATATTTTAGCCCCATTAAGACAAAAGTCGCCGTTCGGAGCTGCTCGGCCTCGCTCGGTTTCACACGGCGATCTAGACGCTCATTCACCGCCTGTACCACCTCACGCACTTCCGCACGGGAGACCTTGGCAACCGGCGCAAGAGGCAAGAGTGCATTGCCTCCCTCCAGAAAGACCGCAGGGGGGAGCTCCCAGATACGAACCACCTCATAAGAAAAATGGTGGATGGCCTGCCCCGGTTGCCGCCAGATATCAAGCTGCCCACGCAGAGTTTTATGACCACTAAAAGGTCGCAACAGGATTAGAATGGTCTCCACCGGAATTTGCAGGCGACGGGTATAGAGAACGTTGTACTCCCATGCCCGCGCTTCAAGCTCAGGATCAGGCCCCGCCTGAAACTCCACGTGGAGACCATAAGGCGGAACGGTATTGACCCGCAGGATT
>NZ_CBAYMC010000133.1:0-12172 GCF_964826245.1 Armatimonas sp.
GAGAGATTTGCTGGTTTTGACAGAGCAGGTAAAATGACAGCTATGCTTCCACCCGTAATCACGCTGGCTCAGCCCCCCGCGCAGTACCAATCTCTCACACCGTACCAGCCGTTTCCCCAGCTTCCGTTTACCGCACTGGATGATGCCAATGATGGCTATGGTCTTGCCCAGCAGCTCTGCCGTGAGAGAAAGGCGCAGGGACGGCTGCTCTGGATAGACGCGACGGCTAACATGGAGCGGGTGAACACTGCGGAGAAGATTCAAGCGCTGGTAGCCAAGATCAAGACCGTCGGGTTTAACACGATTGTCTTTGATGTGAAGCCAATTATCGGGGAGACGCTCTACCCTAGCCAGCTTGCCCCCAAGCTTACTGAGTGGGTGCGGCCTTGGGCAACCTACAAAGTCCCTGCCGATTTCGATCCTCTCAAGTTCATGAGTGCGGAGTGCCGTAAGCAGGGCCTGAGCTTGATTATCGCCTTCAATGCCTTCTCCGAGGGGCATCGTGAGTTTCCCAAGCGCGGCTTGGCCGTCCAGAAGCCCGAGTGGCAGACGGTGCTCTACGAGACCACGGTGGCGGTGGAGGGAAATGTGCTTGGTGAGAAGCTGCAAGTGAGCACGGAGACCAGCAAACTCCCCAAGCTGACGAAAGAGAGCTACGCGGTGGCGCTGGACAAAGACGGCAAGCTTACCGCGCTTTTCGAGGGCGTTGCGCTGACGGCGCTGGCTCCCAGACCCAGCGAGGGTGGGGCGTTCCTGGTGGCCGTTGGGGGGAGTGAGGCAAGCTGGCTACGCTCCAAGAAGCTCGGTGAGGCACTCCTGCCGACCAGCTCGCCGCGCTTTGTGAAGCTCGGGGACATGCCTCAGCGCCAGATTCCCCTGATCACCAACCCGCACCACCCCGATGTCCGTAAGCGGCTTTTAGACATTCTGGCGGAAGTGGCAAAGGGCTACGATATTGATGGTGTGATCTTCGACGATAGGCTGCGCTACGCCGCCCTCAACGCGGACTTCTCGGACTTAGCCCGGAAAGACTTTGAGGCGTCGCTTGGAAAGCCCGTCGAGAGCTGGCCCCATGATATTTTTCGCTGGGAAACGGCTTGGCCTACTCTGGAGCGCCGCTGGCCCGTGCCGGGCCCACTCTACGAAAAGTGGCTCACGTTTCGCGCACAGACCCTCAAGAGCTTTGTGAGCGATGCCGCAAAAACGGTGAAGGCGATCAAGCCTGAGCTGAAATTTGCCACCTATGTCGGCTCTAACTACCCGGACTACCCCGAGCTGGGCGCGAACTGGGCCGCAGATGACCTGCAGGCAGGCTTTCACTTCCTCAGTGACGACTACCAGGACAAGGGCTGGGCAGGGCTAACGGACTTTGTGGTGACGGGCTGCTACTACAAAATCCCCACCCTGCGCGATGCGCTGGCGCTCGGGCGCAATATCGGCGACACCGTAGAGGCCGCAGGGCAGTTCTCCAACCGCGCGGTGGGAGATGCCAGCTTTGCCTACGCGGGGATTCTGTTAGAGCACTACAAAGACCGCCCCGAAGAGCTGAAGCGCACGCTCCAGGCTGCCTGCGCGACGACCCAGGGCATCATGTGCTTCGATCTCTCTCACGATATTGAGCCGCTCTGGCCAATCTTTCAAGAGGCGTTTAAAGTCAGTGCTCTGGCCCCGCACACCATCCCTGGCCTGCTGGGCGAGCTACGCCGCCGTCGCGCGGAACAAAAAGCCGCCGGAAAGCCCGAGCCACCCGTGATCCTCTACCGAGGAACCTCAGGAACGGGATTTTAAGCTAGGTCCCGCATTGTAAAAACCTCGCCAAACTTTTGTGAGAGTCGTGGAAGCCTTAGAGCGAGTGTGATCAGTGCCCGGCGTGGGCTCAGAGGGGCGAGGGGACGGCCCATGTGGGTGTTGAAGGCGGCACGGCGAGCCACGCGCTGTGCTTTTTTGTGGTGCGCAGTCAGGGCAACTTTCAGCGACTCGGGGGTACCGTCCCAGGCGTGGGCGAGAGCGGCAGCGCCTAGGATGCCCAGGTTCATGCCTTGGCCGCCAATCGGGCTGACCACGTGCGCCGCATCGCCCGCGAGTGCGACTCTTTCCTTGAGAAACGTCTCTGCGACAAAGCCCTCGATGCCAAACGGGCTGAGCCAGGTGCAAGTGTCCGTCGGGAGCCGTCGGCCTGTGCGAGCAAACACGAGTGCTGCGAGATCTTTGCTGTCCTGAGCTCTCTCATTGAGCCGGGCTACCCAGCGGCGCTGTTGGTTTGGCAGGGGAAACGACTCGACAATCCCCTCGCGGCTAAAAAAGAGCGCTGCATCGCTGCCAAACTCCGTGTCGTCGGCAAAGTCGCCCATGAGATAGCGGTCGGGGTAGAGGCGGCCCGTGCGCCCCATGCCTGAGAGCTTCCGTACACTGCTGTTCGTGCCATCACAGCCCACTAAAAGCGTTGCGGTGAGCGTCGTGCCTGAGGACGTTTGCAGCTCGATATGGTCTGGGGACTGCGTGAGTGACTCCAGGCTGAGCCCCCGCCGCAGCGCACCGGGTGCGAGGGTTTCCAGGTGGGCTTCCAAGAGCGCTTCGGTGCGTGCCTGGGGCAGTGCCAGCGGCGCTTCGGGCAGAGCAAGCCGTCCGAGCCGCCTCTTGCCGTAGAACACGTGGCCTCCCCCGATGGCAACTGCCTCGGTGGCAAGCGCCTCACCGAGCCCCAGTGCCCGAAGAACGTCTTGGGCAGGGGGATGGATTCCAATGGCGCGGGAGTGAGGGGAGCGCTCTCTGCGCCGCTCCAGAACGGCAACCGTCACGCCGCGCTGTGCCAGAAGCCCCGCCAGAGTCAGGCCCACCGGCCCCGCTCCGACAATAGCGATCTCTACGCTTTCCATTGGAGCTGGAGCCGAAACGGGGCGGAGGGGGTGACCTGCCAGCCAGGAGGGACGATTTTTTCTAGCTCTTTTTGCGTAAAAGCACGCTGAATCGAGCGCATGCCATCCTCAAAGATAAATGAGTGACGAAACCAGCCCCCGACAAAAGGAAAGAGCAGAAGCGCCCGGTCATCACGGCAAAGGTCGTTGTGAATGACTTTAACGGAGGCAAGGCGCTCGCAGGCCGTGCAGAGGGTTTTTATTTCGTCGCTGGTGAGGTGGTGCAAGACATGGTTGGAGAGAAGAATATCTGCGCCCGAGGGGAGTGTGTACAGATCGGCTTTCTCAAAGTGGAGGTTGGCAGGATTGTGCTGCGCCTGGGCAAAGGCAATGGCGCGTGGGTCGGGGTCTATGCCACGGAACTCTGCCGAAAGGCCATCGCGGTGGGTGAGCTTGGCCAGGTGTCGGAGGACATCCCCGCCGCCACAGCCGATGTCCAGAACGGTCCGAGCGCCCGCTTGTAGCGTGGGACGAAGCTCACGCCGGTAGATTTCCGTCCAGCCGGAGAGCAGCGCATTGATCGTGGCAAACTGCTCGTAGGTTCGTGCCAGCTTTTTCTCATCGCAGTGGGGATCGTCCATGCGCTCTGTCAGCGATTGGGCTCGCTCTCGCAGATAAAGCGTCATAGAGCCGTCAGGAGCGCCGTTTCTATCGTCAGGCCGGGGCCAAAGGCCATGGCTAGCAGTGTGTCCTCGGGTGCGACGCCGTGTGAAAGAAGCTCCTTGAGAACGAAGAGAATCGTGGCACTGCTCATGTTGCCGCAGTTGCGTAGCACCTCTCGCGATGCCACGAGAGCTGATTCTGGCAAGTCTAGCCCGCGCTCAACCCGATCTAGGATAGCACGGCCTCCGGGATGTACCGCCCAGTGCGTGATCTCTTCTTGCGTGCGCTCGGCTTTCTCCAAGATCGGCTGGATCGCGTCTTTCACGTTGGATTGAATGATCTCCGGCACGTACGACGAGAGTCGCATCTGGAAGCCCACATCACCAATCGTCCAGGCCATGTCCGAGTCGCCTGCGGGGGCAATCGCGGAAGAGAACGCGTCAAGGCGCAGGGCGCTTGTCGCGCTTTGCGGCTCACGGGCACTCACCACGGTAGCGCTGGCTCCATCGGCGAAGACAGAGCCCGCTAGAAGATCGTCCATGCCTGCCGTCCACTGGACATGCAGGGAGCATAGCTCCAGACAGACCACCAGCACCACAGCCTCCGGGTTGGCCTCACAGAACGCTTTTGCCATTCGCAGCGCGGGAAACGCCGCGTAGCAGCCCATGAAGCCTAAGTGGTAGCGCTCCGCATGGGCGGAGAGCCCTAACGCTTTTAAGATGGCAAAGTCGGGGCCGGGCTGGAAGAAACCCGTGCAGGAGACGGTAATCAGATGGGTGAGCTGCTCCGGTGCAAACCCCGAGGCCGCGAGTGTGCGGGTGGCAATCGTCGGAAACATCGTGCGTGCGGCTTCGGTGTAGAGTGCGTTGCGCGCCCCGGTCGAAGGGCATAGAAACGCGTCGGTTGCTCTGTCGTAGAAGATGCCGGGCTCCGCATCGGGGAGAAAGTCCGTCACCACACTGGAGCGCCGCTCAATCGCGGATTGGGCGTAGAGATGGTGGATAATTTTCTCCGTTCGCCGATCCCCCTTTGCCACCGAGCGCTTCAGAGTCGCGGCGATCTCTTCCTGTGGGTACGATGTTGGCGGCAGAAGAGTCTCGATATGGTGAAGATAGACAGGCATGACTTTGATCGTATCACTGGAAATGCATGAAACCATCTCAGGGTTCCCTGTCTTTCGACTTCCAAAGAGAAACGGCACGGGAAGTCGCTGCTTCCCGTGCCATCTTGGCGAGGCGCTAGAGCCCACTAGCCCCGGCGGTGATCCCGGTCGCGGCAGTCCCGCTCCCAATCGCGTCCCCGGTGCTCCCGCTCCCAGCGGAGGCGGGCCTCACGCTCTTCGCGCTCGATTCGCTCGCGCCGCTCTCGCTCAATGCGCTCTCGCTCCCAGCGGGAGGGAGTCTGAAACCGATCTCGGTCGTAGGCATCGGTGTTGTAGCGTCCGTCTCGGCTATCGCGTCCGAACCGATCCTCATCCCTCTGGGCCTTGCGAGCATCTTCGTACTTCTTGCCTGTGTAGGCGGCTCCTGCACCCAGAACAATCGCCTCCCCGACTCGGCCACGGACTGCGGAGCCCACGGCTGCCGCACCGAGGCCAGCCCCTAGGTTACGCATCGCGTTCTTGTCGTCCTGTCGGGTCAGTCTAGGGCCGTTTCCCTGCGCCCAGCCGGTTCCTACCAGCCCGATCATCGCTAGTCCTGTTAGTAGAATGTGCTTGGTATTCATCTCCGTAAGCTCCTTCTCCTCGTTTACTTAGGGAGCTTTCGCAGCGCCCTATATGAGAAGAAACGCCCCCCACTTGAGGTGTGTGACAGGAGTGACAAACGACACTCAGTCCCAGCTCTGGTAGGTGTCACGGACAGAGTCCGCCCAGCGCCGTAGAGCCTCTTTGCGCTTCTCAAACTGAAGGGCGATTGCTAGGACGCCGATCCCCAGGATCGTTAAGTACACGCCAAAGTTGATCTCCCTCAGAGGATCCCAGAGCTTATGGATCAGGAGCGCGATCAGAAAAGCAACGCCACCGCCTAAGTAAACTTTTACCCGCTGCCCAATCCCTGCCGCAACTGCGATCAGGCACTCTAGCACCAGAAGAATCGCGTGCTGCCACTCGTGTGGGTTTAGTGCGACAGCCAGAAACGACGAGCCCAGCAAGAGAAGCAGACCTGGTCCCCGGAGAGGGGCTTGATCCATACGCTCTGCCACAAACAGCAGGTAGATTCCCAGAGGGAGCAAAAAGTAATTCAGCCGGTTTGAGCCCAGACCGTACTGGTCGAAGAAGTAGAGGCCAAAGGCGGCGAAGGCACAGGCAAAAGCGCTATGGAGGTAGTTTGGCTGGCTGCGTAGCCCCGCTGTCGCTGCGAGGGTGATGGCTCCCAGCCCCAGCGTGAAGATTGTCCAGCGGCCTTGATCTTCGCCAGCCAGCCCCAGAAGCCCCACCACAACCGCCACACCGACGGTCGCGACGCTGACCGTACTGAGTACCTCCCAGAGGGGTGTGCTCCGGCGCAGACCCGCCGCAAGCCCGAGCCAGAAAAGGGCGATGCCTGAGAGCAGAAACCCCGCCTGGGCCAGTGAGAAGTGGGGATGTGGAAAGCCGCTGGCAGCAAGGGTGACCGTTGCCGTCGCGAGACCCGCCGCCGTCGCCACGCCGCTGGGACGGTGCAGGCGAAGGGGCACGACAGCAAGGGCAAGCCCGGTGACGAGAATGCTAAGAGGGGAGACACCTGAGGGCAGGAACACGGCGGCCAGAAAGCTCAGTGTGGTGAAAAACTCCGTCAGCCGGAGCGGCTCTTTCGACTCGCCCTCGGCGCGGTCTAGCCAGAGAAGGACAGGGAGCAGAGAAAGTCCCCAGAAGGGCAGAAGCGCCTGCGGCAACAAGCCCGCCGCCAGATGCCCCGCCGCGAACAGCCAGAGGATGGCACGGAGGGAAAGCTCCGGGCGCTGCGTGAGGGTGGCTCCCGCCAGTGCGAGAGAGAGCGCCAGAAGGGGCAGTGGCAAAAGTGGAGCATGATTGAGCCAGGAGAGCCACTGGACGGCGGTGACCAATCCTAGAGGCAGGAGGGCAGCTCGTGCCGCCAGCGACTGTCTCTGCCTGAGCCCCCAGAGCCCGAGCCCCGCGGCCGCTACCAAGAGAACTCCCGCACTAACGGTCGCCGCATGACGGTCGCTACCGAAGCTCCATAGCCCATCAAGCTGCCCGGCGCAGGCCCAGGCAAACGCCCCGATCCCACCCTGCCGCAGGATCGTCGCCTGCTCATCGGAGCGAGGGCGCAGGCTCAGGAGGCCGAGTGCCAGTGCCGGGACGAGAAGCCAGCGTAGCGCATTGGCAGGTAGGCCGGTTAGAGAGATAAAGTAGGCATCCAGAGGCATGGCAAGAAGACGAGAGGCTGCCAGACCCAGCAACACGGCGCAGCGGAAGCCCTGTGCGTTTTTAGCCGCCACAAGCCAGAGAATCGCTTCGGTGGCGAAGAGCCCCGCCAGTGGCAGGTCGCGTAGCTCAGGGCCGAGCAAGAGGGGGATCGTCCCCAGCAGCGTGAGAGCATCGGCACTTTTTTGGTAGGGCTTGGGGCACTGCTGGAGCCGTGCGAGAAGCTGGATCAGAGCTCCCGTTGCGCTTGCAATTGCTCCCCGAGCCACGAGACTGGCGCTGTCCGGGAGAAGAAGCTGGCTCCCCAGTGCGGCAGTGATCGTGGCGACATAGCCCAGCCACTCAACTTTGAGGCGGTTACTCGTCAGGCCGTAGAGTCCCGATGCTGCCAGGAGGGTAAGGCCAAAGATCGCGTTGCTCGTGTGACCATCGCCGTTGGCCACCCAGAGAGACGATGCACCGATCCCCGCCAGAGTCAGCCCATGTCCCGCCAGTGCTCGGACCCGCTCCAGGGGGGAGTCGCTTCCCTGAACTCCCCACAGAGCTATCGTGCCTAGCCCTAGCAGACCGAGGACGAGGACGGGCCAGGCGAGGCTGTTAGGGACGAGCCCTGCAATGCCCCAAACAGCTCCGGCTCCCGCCCCTGCCAGAAGGCCTACTAAGAGCGGCTCCTGTGTAATGCGAAGCCGCCAGGCATAGACGCCGGCGCTGACGAGAGCTGTCAAGAGCGCGACGAGAGGCCAGGAGAGCAGTGCCGCGAGGCCGAAGACTTTGAGGGCGATGCCACACAGCGGGACGATCAGGCAGCCGAGGATACCCAGCACTTGCGCACTCTGAGGATGCTCTTCACGCAGGCTGTCACTCAGACGCAACAGGCCCACGGAAGAGAGTGCTAGGACAATCAAGAGCAGGAAGCGCCCGATGCCCTCCCACTGCCACTGGACGAGTAAAAAGAGCCCGGCGAGTAAGAGCAGTGAGCCGACGAGGTGGAGCGCGGCGATATTGCGCTCCTCTAAAAAGGCAAAGAAACCACGACGGGGCGCAGAGGCAGGCACGGGGGGAGGCGTAGCGAGATCGGTTCCCAGGTCGTACATCGCCAGGCGTGGGGGATCCAGTGCCTCGCGGCGAGCCGCGTACTCGTCGTAGAGCGGTGCAAGAAAGGCATCGGGGACGCGGCCCTCGGTGCGCCAGCGACGTAGCTCATTCAAAAGAAAATCTAGGCAAACACGTTCCTCGGACATGACGGCGTCCTCCTAGGAAAGAGTATGCCGTGGCGGGAGAATAATTGCCTGAGTAAAAAGAGCTGTGCGAGGGCCTATTTTTTCTAGGACCGACGAAAACCTACGCCAGAGCCAAAATATCCCCTGAAAAATTACTTGCAAAACAAACTATAGTTTGATAGACTTCCCGGCATGAACGCAAGACTTTGGAAGATCGGGACACGCCGTGCGATGGCGTATGTTGAGGGGCGGGAGAACCGTGATTTGCTGCTGACAGCCGCCGGAAAGCCCTTAGAGCCGATAAAGCGCGGGGCGAGCCTGGAAGCGGAGCTACAAAATGCTGTCGCGGTCTACACCGACCGCAAGGGGAAGCCTTTTGCCTGGCTCATCGCCTTTGATGCGGGCCGCTGGGACGAAGTCAGCGCCGTGGCTTGTCCCAGCGGCTAGGGTTAGTTTGGACAGTTAACATGCCACGGCGTGCGGGCCGGGTTGGGTAAGGGGATGGGGTAGCGACGCATCAAGTCTACGCCCGACCACGGCAGGCCACACGGGTCTTTGAGAAGCGCTCCCTTGCTCATCCACTTGGCATGGCCATCAAAGAACGTCACATTGACCCCGCCCTGATGGCGTGTGATAGCAAGAACCGGCTCTCCGAAGCCTGCTTTATCGTAGAGGTTTTTGGGGGGCTCGAACCAGGAGTCATCAAACTGCCCGGCTTTTTCTGTAACGACGATAATATCTGCGGGAGTGTCTACGGCAGCAAGAGTCAGCGACTCTGCGGCGCGGTTGGCGACATACGAGCGCGGCTTGTTGTCCGTGGAGTTCGGGGTGCGCCTGCCATCGTCGGGGCAGATCAAGAGACTCGGGACGTTGGTGGTGTAGGGGAGGATCTGGTTCCACCAGCGATTGGAGGCATTGGCCCCTAAGGTCACGGCGGGGTTGGAGCGCGAAAAATCCACGTTGTGCCCGAAGAAAAAGAGCGTCTCATCGTAGTCTTGCGCGTACATCGAGAGCCCAATCCCAAGCTGGCGCATGTTGGAAAGACAGCTCACTTGTCGCGCCTTGGCACGCGCTTGGGCAAAAACTGGGAAGAGAATCGCTGCCAAAATCGCGATAATCGCGATCACGACGAGTAGCTCAATCAGAGTAAATCCACGCTTCATGGTGCCCATTGTAACCTGCCTGAGCAGCAGAATCATTAAAATTATGTTAGCCCGTTGCGCTCCATGGTGATCTCCTTGGAGAATCAGCAGGTGCTTCGGGGCGCTGGCAACGGCCTGGAGCGTTTCTCCCAGAATCTGCGGACAGAGGGTAGAGAGCTTTGATTGGTTGTCAAAGCGATGGCGCACCAGCGGCCCGAGCCTGAGCTTGTAGAGCCGGTGCGCCATGTTTTACCCCTGGAAAACTCTTCGCTGACGGGCTATAATCTCTCTATAACTTGACAGTCGCCATCTTGACGAAGGAAGAGTAGGCAGGTTTCCCCCACCAGAGAGTCGCAGTCACCGGCTGAGAGCTGCGATCGGGATGAGCTTGCTGAAGGTCGCCTTCTGAGTGGAGACGGGCTGCGCCCGAAACAGCGCACGAAAGTGCGTCGGTGGGATCACCGACGAACCGGGGTGGTACCGCGCGAGCGGCTCTAAATTTTTCTGGAGCCTCGCGTCCCTGGGCTATGTCGCCTAGAGACGCGGGGCTTTTTGTTCGCCCGCCCCGTGAACAGGGCGTGAAGTGGCGCTTCGCGCCGTTAAAGCCCGGCACGGGCTTCGCAGCCGTAGGCTACTGCAGACGCCGGTTTCCAACCGGCGGAGAAAATAGGTATATGGAACTCGCAACACGCTACGAACCGCAGGAAGCCGAGGCGGCGATCTACGCCCTCTGGCTGGAAAATCACTGTTTTAAAGCGACGCCGGACAGCCGGACGCCGTATTGCATCACGATCCCACCGCCCAATGTCACAGGCGCACTGCACATGGGCCACGCGCTCAACCACACCGTGATGGACACGCTGGGGCGCTGGAAGCGCATGCTCGGATTTAATGTCTTAATTCTGCCTGGTACCGACCACGCGGGAATCGCGACGCAGGCTGTGGTGGAGAAAAAGATCCGCGCCGAGCAGAAAAAGACCCGCTATGACTTAGGGCGCGAGGCGTTTATCGAGAAAGTGTGGGAGTGGAAAGAGGAGTATGGCAATAAGATTGTCAGTCAGATGCAGCGACTCGGGGCCAGCTACGACTGGGACCGCCTGCGCTTTACCATGGACGAGAGCTATGTGGAGGCGATCCACACGGTTTTTGAGAAACTCTACGCTGACGGCTACATCTACATCGGGGAGCGCATGGTGAACTGGTCGCCAGGCTTCCAGAGCGTGATCTCGGATATTGAGATTGATAATCGAGAAGAAGACGGCTCCCTCTGGCACCTGCGCTACCCCTACTCCGACGGCAGCGGGCATATTATCGTGGCCACCAGCCGCCCCGAGACCATGCTCGGCGACACCGCCGTGGCCGTGAGCCCCAAAGACGAGCGCTACAAGGCCGTTTTGGGAAAGACCATCATGCTGCCGCTCGTGGGCCGTGAGATTCCCGTGCTCGCCGATGACTTTGTGGACCCGGCGTTTGGAACCGGCGCGGTGAAGATCACCCCGTTCCACGATCCCAACGACTACGAGATGGGCAACCGGCATGGCCTAGAGCGCATCGAGGTGATCGGCCCCGATGCCAAGATGACCGCGCACGCCGGGGTCTATGCCGGGCTGGATCGCTTCGAGGCCCGCAAGCGGATCGTGGCGGACTTGGAGGAGCTGGGGCTGCTGGAGAAGATCGAGCCCTATCGCCATGCCGTGCCTTACTGCGATCGGTCTGGGGCTGTGATCGAGCCGCGCCCATCAAGCCAGTGGTTCTGCAAGATGGGCGGCACGGAGATGGTCAACACGTCCATTGACGTGGTCAAAGACGGCTCCATTCGCTTCCTGCCCGAGCGCTACCGCGAGCTCTATCTGCGCTGGATGGAGAACATCCGCGACTGGCCCATCTCGCGCCAGCTCTGGTGGGGCCATCGGCTGCCCGTGTGGCGCAAGACCGACGCGAACCCCGAGGAGGCGAGTAGCTGGGTCTTCGCGCGCACTCGAGACGAGGCGGCAGAAAAACTTGGCTCGCCTGATATTCTCCAGTCCGAAGACGTGCTCGACACGTGGTTTAGCTCCGCACTCTGGCCCTTTGCGACACTCGGCTGGCCGCACACGGAGGCGGATCTTGCCTACTACTACCCAACTAGCCTGCTCTCGACCGCCCAAGAAATTCTCTACCTCTGGGTGGCGCGCATGATCATGACCGGCGAGCTCTTTATCGGCAAGAAGCCCTTCGATGATGTCTATATCCACGCGACGGTTCTCGACGAGCACGGGCGGCGCATGAGCAAGTCCAAGGGCAATGGCATTGACCCCGTGGAGCTGATTGACCTCTACGGAGCCGACGCGCTTCGTTTTGCTCTGGCTCGTGAGGCCGGTCAGCGCCAGGACATTCGCTTCAAGCCCGTGAAGGCAGGCAAGCAGGAGCAGGTCGAGCAGGCCCGCAACTTCGCCAACAAGATCTGGAACGCCTCACGCTTTGTGATGATGAACCTGGAAGGGTATGCCCCCCCCGCCCCCGATAACGGGGGGGCCATTGTGGGGGGCGCACTGGTGGATCGCTGGATTCTCTCGCGCCTCGCTATTACTACCGAGATCGTCAACGAGGGCTTTGCAACCTACAACCTCGATGATGCGTCCCGTGCGCTCTACGAGTTCTTCTGGAGCGACTTCTGCGACTGGTACGTGGAAGCCGCCAAGCCCCGGTTTGCGGCGGGCGATGAAAGCGCGAAAGCCGTTCTCTGGTTCACCATGGAGCGTGCTCTGCGCCTCCTGCACCCGATCCTGCCGCACCTCACCGAGACTCTCTGGCAGGCGCTCCCGGGTGCAAAAGAAGCGGCAGGCTGCGACTTTCTGATGCAGGCCGCGTTTCCGCAGGATCTACCGTACCGCGATGAAGCCGCTGAAGCCGAGTGGGAGATGGTGCAGGAGATCACGGTGGCGA
>NZ_CBAYMC010000134.1:0-12163 GCF_964826245.1 Armatimonas sp.
CTCAATCCCGTTCACTCGATTGAAGAGACCGAGGTTCTCGTGCGCCGTATCTTGCCTGCGGTTGCCCGCTCCGTGGTGATTGGCGGACAGGAGCTTTTTGTGGGTACGAGCATTGGCATTAGCCTCTACCCCGATGATGGTATAGATCCAGAGACCTTGATTCAGCACGCAGATGTTGCCATGGACCAAGCCAAGCGCACCGGCAATAATTTCTGCTACTTCGACCGCTCCATGCATGATGCCACGCAAGAGCGTCTCCGCCAAGAGCGCTGCCTGCGTCGTGCCCTAGACCAAGGTGAGTTTGAGATGCACTACCAGCCACTCTGTGACCCACAAACGGGTGAGGTGGGGAGCCTGGAGGCCCTCCTGCGCTGGAAACGGCCCGCTGGGGAGCAGTCGATTAGTCCCGCGCGCTTTATCGCGGTCGCGGAGGAGTGTGGCCTGATCGAGCCACTGGGCTCTTGGACCCTTCAGACGGTCTGTGAGCAAGCCGCGGCCTGGCACACAGAGTGGGGAAGCTGCCCCATTGTTGCGGTGAATGTCTCCACCCTTCAGCTCACACAGCCCTGGTTCCTACGCCGCGTCAAGAGCGTTCTCAGCACCACGGGCCTACCACCCGATCGGCTGGAGATTGAGATCACAGAGTCGGCGCTACTGGGGCAAGGCAATGTGGCACAGCAGACACTGGCAGGGCTCCATGCTCTGGGCATTCGTATCGCTGTAGACGACTTCGGCACCGGGTACTCGTCGCTCTCTTATCTGCGCGACCTGCCGTTAGACTGCTTAAAAATTGACGCGGCGTTTCTGGTGGACCTGGTGAATAGCCCTCAGACCCAGGCGATCATCCGTGCGATCATCGAGCTCTCGCACGCCCTCGATCTAGAAGTAATTGCGGAGGGTGTTGAAGAGGCCGCCCAACGACGAATCCTAGCGGAGCTGGGCTGTGACCGTATCCAGGGTTTTTTGATCTCCCCCGCCGTATCGGCCCTGGCCATCCCCGACCTTCTGCATCGGCTAAAAGACGAAGAGACGCATCCTGCGCCTCTTCACCTCGCCGCTTAAATGGTCTAAAAGCCCTTAGATTCGGCTGAGAAGCTCCGCCTTTTTCTTATCGTACTCTGCCTGCGAGATTGCGCCTTGCTTGAGTAGCTCATGCATCGTGGCGAGCTTTTCCACCGCATCGGAGACACTGTCTTTACTCGACTCCGTTGCTGCCGCCGCCGAGGCTGCACTCGTCGCTGCGGCTTTCTCAGTGGCTTCAGTAGCCGCATTTTTTGCCCCCGGCAGCTTGACACTCTTGAGCTTGATATGAAGGGTGTTGGTAAACGACTCTTTCAGCGCCTCAATCCCTGGATCACGCCCCTGACGACACGCCTTGAAGTAGTTCTTGAGCGAGTCGCCCGCTGCCCACGCCACCGCGGCGGTCAGTGGCGCTTGAATCGCCACCGAGACGAGATACCCAGCTCCGGGAATAAACTTGGCGATCTTGCCAGCAGCAAACATCGCGCCGTAGGTGGCTCCCAGAACCGCGCCCGTGGTCGAGGCAATCGCCCAGCCCATCTGCCGAGCGCGCTTGGCGGATACCAGAACCTGGTAGACTCCCGCCAGCTCAGTCGCCATTTTTGAGAAGGTCATCGTCGCGGCGGCCACGTCAAGGCCCAGCGGCAGGATGCTCGCTACTGCAGAGACAGTGGTGTAGGTAATGACAATGGCATTGGCCTTGCGGTCAAGCTCATCCCAGTCGGGTTCCATGTAGCTCATATCTTCGTTCCTCATCGGCGGCCAGGGTGTCGGGCCTCGCTTATTATCTTCCTCCTCGGTACCGAGGGCTTCCTTGACTTTTTTCTTGGCCTGGTCGCCCAGCAACTTGGCAATGGAGAGAATGTTATCGCTATCTGGCATTTAGTTATCCTACCCTCATAGACAGAGAAACGGTATGCTGGGTTGCATGTCAAAAATAGTAATGCGCCAAGAGTGGCACGCGCTGCTCTTTTTACACTGGGAAGTCTCCCCCGAATCGGTGCAGTCGCGCCTGCCCGAGGGCCTGATTGTGGACACGTTCGACGGCAAGACCTATCTTGGCCTCGTGCCGTTCACGATGCGCAACGTCCGCCCGGTTTGGTTTCCCGCCGTCCCCTGGCTCTCGCACTTTCACGAGACCAATGTCCGAGTCTATGTTCGGGACAAATCCGGTCGGCCAGGAGTCTATTTTTTCAGCCTGGAAGCTGCCAATCCTATCGCCGTCGAGCTGGCCCGTGGCCTCTTTAAGCTCCCCTACCACTGGGCCAAGATGGAGCTTGGAGATCACTCCTACGCCTCGGAGCGCCTGAGCCACCCGCCCAAACCCGCCCATAGCCGCATCACCTACCAAGTGGCGCAAGAGCCGCTGCGCACGGCGGCTCCAAGTACCCTGGAGCACTTTCTCATCGAGCGCTACACACTTTTTAGTGTCTCCAGCAAGCAGCTCTTTGCAGGCCGCGTCGCCCACACCCCCTACCAGTTCCAAGATGCCCACAGCCTTCAGATTGACCAGAACCTCACCCACGCCGCTGGATTTCCCCTCGACACGCAGCCCCTCCTGGCGCACTACTCCGGCGGCGTCAATGTTGACATCTTCGGACTGGAGCCTGTGGAGGTAAAATAACGTCATGCAAAACGTAGCCCGTCTTGTGGAGCTCAGCGGCGAGGAGCTGACACTAAAGCTCACCTTGCCCGAAAAATTTGATCCCTCGGTTGCCTGGCCCTTGCACACAGAAGGCCCCGAGACAAAAGCGCTTGTGCTCGATGCGGCTCCTGCATTTCGTGAAAAAGCGCTTCTCTGGGTAAAGCAGCACTACCCCGTCGCGCTAACCGAGGGCGAGAAGCCACAAGAAACCACGCTCACAGTTGAGGTTTCGGGAATGCGGAGCACCAAAGGCCAAGTAGTCTACTCGGTCTTCTCCGGCCCCGAAGGCTTCCCAGACAAAGGCGAGAAAGCCGTTGCGAGCGGGCAGTGCATGATCTCGCCAGAGAAAACCGCGCACTTTGCGATCCCCAAGCTCGCACCGGGCGTCTACGCCGTCACGCTCTTTCACGACGAGAACAACAACGGCAAGCTGGATGCGAAAGCCTTCGGGATTCCCAAAGAGGGCTTCGGGTTCTCACGCGATCCCAAGATTCGAATGGGCCCGCCGCGCTTCAAAGATGCAGGGTTTGCTATCACCGGCGCGGGCTCAGAGCGCACGATCACGATCAAGCTGGTGCACCTATGAGCCCATTGACACTGGGTCGCCTCACGGTGGCTTGGACGCCCACCAATGGCCTTAGCATTGCCGCTGATGGCGTGCCGGTCGTCCGCCGCTCGACACTCTATCTGGTCAAGGCAGGTTGGAGCGGGGTGCTCTTTAACCCAACCACGGTGCGCTGGAGCGAGACGCCTTGGCGGAAAGTCGGCGAGAGCTGGCTGGCGGAGGCGAGCGCGGAGAACGAGAGCGCCGCCGTGGCGTTTGAGTGGCTGGTCACCAAGACTTCTGTCACCACCACCCTGCGCTACCGCCTCAAGTCCGATATTCCCGCTGAGATCGAGTGGGCTGCGGGCTACGTCAATGCAAATTTATTAGAAGACGCGTCCGTCAGCGGTGACACGCGCCTTGCTAAAGTCCCGATGGCTCCACTCACCGGCTCGCAAGAGGAGCGGCGCCTCGGGCCACCGTTTACCAAGCTCGCGTTTGAGACCAAGCTCGGGCAGGTCGTCTTTGGTTGGCACAGCACCGGAAATAACGAAAAACCCGTCTGCTTCGATGCCCGCGCCGAGGCGTTTGACTGGGCACAAGCCGCCCCGATTTTCTGGCTCGGCCTCGGCTCCCCCGCCCGAGCGGTGCGCTTTGGAGACGGTGAGCAAGCGGTGGTGTTTACGGTGGCCCTCCTCCCGAATTCCGTCCTCCCGAATTCCCTCCTCCCCCAGCCCCTCCTCCCAATCCTGGGAGGAGGGGGGAGTGAGGGGAGAGTGGGAAGCCAGAGTCGTCATGATGCGTTTGTGCCGCAGGTGGCACAGACGCCGCTGGTAATTCCTACGCCCAAGAAGCTCACGGTCACCGGCCCGCCGGTGCGCCTGACCAATAAGACCAAGATCGAAGTCATTGGCCCCGGCGCAGAGCGTGCGATTGCGCTCCTCAAAAAAGCCATCCCCTTCGCGAAGCCGGAGGGGGTCGGCAGCGAGGTACGAGTGCGCCGGGGGGAGCCAGAGTCCTACACCCTCTCCGTGCGCAAAGACCGCATCCAGCTTACCGGCAACGATGAAGCCGGGACGCTCTGGGCAGCCCAGACGCTCTTACAGTTAATAGAAAACGATGGCAAAAGTTATTTAATTCATGCTGTTGAGATTGAGGACTGGCCGACGCTGGGTTTTCGAGGCGTGCATCTGTTTCATGGGCAGAACGCGCTCCCGTTTCAGAAAAAGCTGATCTCCCGACTCTTCTCGCCCTTTAAGCTCAACCACTTGGTCATTCAGTGCGAGCAGCTCAAGTGGGAGAGCGATCCGTCGGTGGCCCCAAGCTGGGGGGGCACAAAAGCGGCGATCCGAGAGCAGGTGGCGTTTGCAAAAGCCAATGGCATCACGATGACGCCGCTGGTGCAGAGCTACGGGCACATGGAGTGGCTCTTCAATAAGCCGCAGAACCGGGCCTTTGCCGAGGACCCTGAGCTGCCCTACGCAGTCAATATCTCCAACCCCGCCGCGGTTGGCTATCTGGAGAAACTCGTCGCAGAGGCAGATGATTTATTTGGTGCGCCTGCGTTCCATGCCGGGCTCGATGAAGTGACAATGCGGGGGCGCTTCCCGTTTCGCTCGGCTCCACGGACATTTGCAGATTTATTTGTGAGTAATGCCCGGCACTGGCAGGCGTTTCACAAGAGGCGCGGCAAAGAGATGTGGATGTGGGCCGACATGGCGCTCCATCCCTCGGAAGTCGCGCCTTGCTTTGGCACAGCTCCAAGCGCTACCGATGCCCAGAAGCTCCGCGACGGGCTCCCCAAAGATGTCGTGATGTTTGACTGGCAGTACGGGGCGCACGAGAAGTTTCCGTCGCTGAAGAAGCTCCGTGATGCGGGTTTCTCGCGGGTTGTGGCGTGCACCTGGTTCAATCCGGGCAACGTGGTGAATTTCTCGAAAGCAGCGGCGGAAGCGGGCGCATGGGGCGGCTTGCAAACAACGTGGTGTGGCTACGAGTCGAAAGCCGAGGTGCTGGATGGCCCGGAGCGACGGCAGTTCGTGGCGATGGTGCTGGCGGCGGAGCACTTTTGGAACGGAGGCACCACCAAGCCGTCGTGGGATGCGGGCGAGGTCTTCACGCGCCTCTGGAGCGATCAGAAGGACCAGCCCCAAAAGCCGCGCTCGGGAGTTCTGGCGCTCTTGCCGGGAAAAGCTCGCGAGGCACGCCTGAGCGATGGCGTTCTCTACCGCCTCACCCCGACTCTGCTTGCCGGAAAGCTCACCGAGCCCGCGCCGCTCTCGCTCACGCTGGAGCTGCCCCTACGTGAGGAGAGTGAGCTACGGCTGATCGTCGCAGCCACGCACAAGGCTGAGCGTGGAACGAAAGTGGGCACGGTAACGGTGAATGGCAAAGAGACCGCGCTGGTCTATGGCGTGAATCTCTCAACAAAAGACGATCCCGCGGCGCTCTCCGACCCGAGTGTACGCACCGTTGCACCCGGTCTGCGGAGCCTGACGATCCCAGGTGGCGGCAAGGTGACGATTGCCAGCACCAACGGAGAGTCGGGGCTCGTCGTCTCTGCGGTGACGGGGTTGGTATAATCCTCCCATGCTATGCGAGAAGTTTGACAATCCCGGTAAGGTAAGCTTTACCACGATTCCCACCAAGAGCGATGGTGGCATGACCGAGGCAGAGGCACTGGCGCGCTTTGCCAAGCAGGCCATCGAGCTGGAAAGGCTCCAGGAGCTGCTCTCTGCCGCCGGAACCCATGCGCTCCTTGTGGTGCTCCAAGGCCGGGATGCCTCGGGGAAAGATGGCGCGATCAAGAGCGTGGCAGGCGCGATGAACCCCAGCGGGACACGTGTGGCGGCGTTCAAAGTGCCGACTCCCGAGGAGCGTGCCCATGATTTTCTCTGGCGCATCCACAAGCAGACCCCCGGCAAGGGCGAGGTGGTCTTCTTTAACCGTAGCCACTACGAAGATATTCTGGTGGTGCGGGTGCATAACCTTGCCCCCAAAGAGGTCTGGGAGAAGCGCTATGATGATATCAATAACTTTGAGAATTTATTAACGGATAACAATGTAATCGTCGTGAAGTTCTTCCTGCATGTCAGCAAAGACGAGCAAGAGCGGCGGCTTCTGGAGCGCGAGGCCAACTCGGAGAAGTCTTGGAAGCTCAATCCCAGTGACTGGACGGAGCGCAGCTTCTGGGATGACTATAGCGCCGCCTACGACGATGTGCTGGAGCGCTGCTCCATGCAGAACGCCCCGTGGTATGTCATCCCAGGCGACAATAAGTGGTTCCGCAATGTCGCCATGGCCGAGGTGCTGATCGAGGCCCTCAAGCCCTACAAAGCGGAGTGGAAGGCCTCGCTGGCCAAGCTGGGCGCGGAGCAGAAGATCGCGCTGGAGAAGATTCGAGCGGCGTCTACGGCCTAGCTTCCCCCCATCCCCAGTGCCCGCATCACAAAGGCCCAGATATCGGCCTGCTCCTCAATGATCTTTGCTGTGGGCTTGCCTGCCCCATGGCCTGCCTTGGTCTCAATCCGAATGAGCGTGGGCGGGCCACTCGGGTCTTGCGCGGCCTGAAGCCGAGCCGCAAACTTGAAGGAGTGAGCCGGGACGACGCGGTCATCATGATCCGATGTTGTCACCAGAGTCGCGGGGTAGCGCGTGCCGAGCTTGAGGTTGTGGTAGGGCGAGTAGGCCATCAGTGCCTTGAAATCCGCCTCGCTAGCAGGGTCGCCGTAGTCGCTCTTCCAGGCCCAGCCAATCGTGAACTTGTCAAAGCGGAGCATGTCTAAGACTCCCACGGCAGGGAGCGCCACGCCAAAGAGCTCAGGTCGCTGGGTCATGCACGCCCCGACCAAGAGCCCTCCGTTACTGCCCCCGGCAATCGCAAGCTTCGCTGGGTTGGTGTACTTTTGCGCGATGAGCCACTCGGCACACCCAATAAAGTCGTCAAAGACATTTTGCTTGCGCAGCTTGGTTCCAGCCTCGTACCACTCCTTGCCGTACTCACCGCCGCCGCGCAGGTTCGCCACCGCATAGACACCACCTTGCTCCAGCCAGGGAAGCATCGCCACCGAGAAGCCAGGCGTCAGGGGAATATTAAAGCCACCATAGCCGTAGAGATAGACGGGGTTCTTACCACTCAGCTCCAGCCCCTTTTTGTGGGTAAGAAACATCGGGACTTTGGTGCCATCTTTGCTGGTTGCAAAGACTTGCTTCGTCTCAAACTGGCGCGAGTCAAAGGCGACTTTCGGAGCCTTGAAAACCGTGCTAACTCCCTCTTCGATATCATAGCGGTAGATTGTGGTCGGGCTGGTGTAGCTGGAGAACGCAAAGAAGGTCTCAGTGTGCTCGCGCTTACCATCAAAGCCGCTGGCGGTTCCAATCCCGGGCAGAGCCACATCACGCAAAAGCTCGCCCGTGAGGCTATGGAGCCGTACCTGGGAGCGGGCATCTTTTAGGTACCCGACAACCAGCCTCTGCCCAAAAAGATTGGCCCACTGGAGGGTGTCTTTGCTCTCTGGGATCACAGTGCGCCACGCGGCAGGACTGGGATTGCTACTGTCCACTGCGACGAGCTTCTTGAGCGGAGCACTCTGGTCGGTGATGACATAGAAAGTATTGCCGTCGTTGCCGACCAGGCTATAAGATGCATCGCCTGCAACCAAGAGATCACGAACCGGCGCGTTCGGTTCAAGCAGGCTCTTGAGGAAGAGATAGTTACGGCGCTCAGTGCCTTTGTTGGCATAGATCACCAGCCACTGACCATCTTCGCTGACCGAGCCTCCCAGGTTCCAGTCCGGGTGATCCGGGCGCTCGTAGACGAGCGCATCGGCGCTCTGGGGCGTCCCGAGCTTGTGGAAGTAGAGCTTGTGATTGTAGTTAGCCTCTTGCAGTGCGGTTCCCGACTCTGGCGCAGCGTAGCGGCTGTAGTAGAACCCCGAGCCATCTTTGAGCCACGAGGCACCGCTGAACTTGCTCCACTCGATCTTGTCGGGGAGATCCTGCCCCGTTGCGACGTCGCGGACATGCCACTCCTGCCAGTCGGAGCCTGAGCGGGCAATGGAGTAGGCTAGCTTACTGCCATCGTCGGAGAGGCTCATGCCCCCGAGTGCCACGGTGCCATCGGTTGAGAGCGTGTTGGGATCAATCAAAACGCGGGGCTCCGCATCTAGGCTATCGGCGACGTACTGCACGGCCTGGTTCTGGAGCCCATCGTTGCGGGCAAAGAAGTAGCGACTCCCATAACGGCTTGGGATTCCATAGCGCTCATAGTCCCAGAGCTCCGTCAGACGCTTCTGAACGGCAGCTCGTGCGGGCATGGGCTTGAGGTAGGCTGCCGTCACCTCGTTCTGAGCCATCACCCAGGCCTCGGTCTCAGCAGAGTTGGCATCTTCCAGCCAGCGATAAGGATCAGACACAGTGATGCCATGGTAGGTGTCAGCCACCTCAACGGTCTTGGTTAGGGGGTAAGTTACTTTGGGCATAGGAGTTACAAATACAGTCGCGGACTTGATGGGTGTAGGCTTCAGCGCTCTTTTTACGGGAGGCTTAGCCGTCGGTTTTGGGGTTGGTTTCATCGGGGCAGGTGCTGGAGTGGGCTTAGGCGCCACCGCCACAACTGCCGTGAGCTGACGGGAGAGAACCAGCGGAAGCTCGGTGCCAGGGCCAACCCGTGCGGAAAGTGTCGCGGTTCCCGCCCCGAGTGCATACTGAACAAGCGCTTCCCCACTGCCAGGGAGCACCGTCGAGGCCACCGTCCTAAGGGGGAGCTTGCCAAAAGACTTTGCGCCGCTTCCCAAGAGAAACCGTCCTCCTGGCAAGGCGCGGCTCTCGCCATTGACCAATAAAATCTTGGTGCCAGTCCCCTCGGCCTTAGCTTGAAGACGAAGACTCAGAACCGCAGCGCTCACCTCCGAGAGAGCGGTTCGGAGCCGACTAATAGCCGCTCCCGACTGTCCCGTGAGATCGGAAAGAGCCTCGTGAATCTTCTCAAGCACTTTATCTGGCTTGCTCCGCCCACAAAACTCCTGCGCCTCGCCAATCCGGGCGCGGGTGGTCACAAGCCTGCCGGGCATTTGCATCTGCGCTGCACGGCAAGACACATCGGCCTCCCCCAGAGTCTCAATCGCACGGACAAAGAGCGTCTCTCTCGCTTTGACAAAGATCGTCTTCGTAACCGTGCCGGGCTGGGCGAGAAACGCCCCGCCTGCCTTCCACGCGCGCACGACTCCATCGGCACTCCCTACGGCAAACTCAATGCGCCATACGCCACGCTTGAGCTTCAAGCTCACGGCCACCATGGCATTCTCCGTGGTGCTCGGGTTGGTGACAGCAAGACCGAGGTGCGCCCCGCTGCGGGCCACCCAGACCGTGGAGTCGCTTCGAGACGCCTGTCCCCTGTAAGGGTTCTCCAGTCCGGCCCACGCCGCGAGAGGCTGCTGCCAACCCTCCATCACTGCCGCTCTCGCCTCTAATGGAGCCACGGCGAGCTGATCTGCCGCCACACTAAAGTTCAGAGATACGGAAGGACTCTGAGCCTGCACTGGGGCTGCCAGTGCCACCAGCGCCGCCATGCCAATCATTCGCATAGCCTGCATTGTACCAAATGTGGCTTGTCCGCCTCAGATTCAGGCGATTCAGGACTTTTGACCCATGCCTAGCACAGACCTCAAGGGTACGATACGCTCAGAGTAACACCATGAGCGAAGAACAACAGATTGCCGACTATTGCGAGAAGGGCCGTGCCCACTGGCCCGATGAGCCTGTGACGCCTCTTAAGAGCGCCAGTGTTCAGTGCCAGATGGAAGAGACGTTCTATGAGCACTACCTCCGCTACTTCCAGAATGCTGAAGAGAAGCGCCGCTGGAACGTGGATACCGACATTCCCTGGGCCGCCGCCGAAGGAAACGCCTCGGAGCTGGTTGTCTCTATTATTGAGTCGTTCTGCGCCGTGGAGTCGTTTCTCCCCGACTACACCAGTAAGATCATGGCCCTGATTCGCAAGTCCAAAGGCCGCGCACTCTTCCAAGCGAACTGGGGCTACGAAGAGAGCAAGCACTCACTCGCGCTGGAGCGATGGCTGATCGCCTCGGGCAAGCGCACCGAGGACGAGATGGAGGACTTCGAGCGCTCACTGCTGGGGGCGGAGTGGAAGCTCCCGTTTGAGACGCCGCGCCAGATGATCTGCTACACCATGATCCAGGAGCTCGCCACGGGCCTCAACTACACCAACTTGCGTAAGCTCGTCCACGAAAACGGTGAGGGCGACCCGTGTTTAGACAAAGCCCTGCGCTGGCTCTCCTCCGACGAAAGCGCTCACTACAACTTCTTCCGCAAGGGGGTCAAGACCTACATGGCCCTCGACCCCGAAGGCACCATCGCCGATATTAAGTATGTCTTTGATAACTTCGCCATGCCCGCCCACGCCCTCATCCCGGAGTGGGAAAAACGCGGTGCGGAGATTGAGGCCTCAGGAATCTACGGTCCTAAGATGTATCTCGCCAAGATCCGCAAGCCCGTCCTAGAAGACCTCAATATCAGCCGCACCCAGCTCAAAGAAGCCGGGCTCCCCAGCCATGAAATAGACGAGGTTGCCGATCGAGCGGAGACGAAAGCCGAGCAAGCAAAGCAAGCACTCTATCCCCGCATTACTTCCTTGCCTGCTATTCCCGTGGCAGCATCCCGTGTGCAGAAAACGATACTGTCTGTGTAGGGGTACAATAGAGGCGCTATGCCTAAGTCCATCTCCATTATCCCGGAAGACGTTCGAAAGCCGGGACATGTCAGCTTTGACCCAATCCCCGTCAATCAGTACCAGAAGACCCTCGCCGAGGAGCGAGGCCGCTACTCCGACTCTGACCTGCGGCGTATTCATCACGATATGGCGGTGATCCGGGTGTTTGAAGGACTGCTACAAGAGGTCAAGACCCAGCGGCAGTACAGCGGTATTCCTTACGATCACCGTGGTCCTGCTCATCTTTCTATCGGCCAGGAAGCGACAGCTGTCGGTCAGGCGTATCTTCTGGATACCAACGACCATCTTTATGGCTCCCACCGAAGTCACGGGGAGATCCTTGCCAAGGGCCTCTCCGCCATTGACAAGCTCGATGACGACACCCTCCTGGCGATCATGCGTAGCTATGACAACGGCTCAGTCTTGCGGGTCGTGGAGAGAGATAACGCCACTAGCTCCGTGCAAGAGCTAGCGATTGACTTTCTCTTGTACGGAACCCTCGCCGAGATTTTTGGCCGTGAGACAGGCTTTAACAAAGGGATGGGTGGCTCGATGCACGCCTTCTTCACGCCCTTTGGTGTCTTCCCCAACAACGCCATTGTTGGTGGTTCGGCGGATATTGCGGTCGGGGCGGCTCTCTACAAGCGAGTCAATCAGAAAAAGGGCATTGTGATTGCCAATATCGGCGATGCGAGCGCCAGCTGTGGCCCGACATGGGAAGCACTCTGCTTTGCGACCATGGATCAGTTCAAGACCCTCTGGCCCGATTATGTCCGGGGCGGCCTGCCGATTATCATCAACTTTGTCAATAACTTCTACGGCATGGGCGGTCAGCCTGTCGGCGAGACGGGCGGCTTTGGGATTTTGGCGCGGCTGGGCGCGGGCCTGAACGCCGATCAGATGCACGCCGAGCGTGTGGATGGCTACAATCCCCTAGCGGTCATTGATGCCATCGCCCGTAAGAAAGCACTTCTTGAAGCAGGCGAAGGCCCCGTGCTTCTCGACACCATCACCTACCGATTTAGCGGCCACTCGCCCTCGGACCAGTCAAGCTACCGCGAAAAAACGGAGATCGAAGCGTGGCAGCGCGTCGATCCACTGGTCACCTTCCGCGAAGATCTCATCGCTGCAGGCGTCTGCCTGCGTGAGGACTTTGAGGGAGAGTACGAGCGCATTGATAACCTCTTGCTCCGTGCCTACAAGAAAGCCATTGATCTTGATCTCT
>NZ_CBAYMC010000135.1:0-12037 GCF_964826245.1 Armatimonas sp.
TTCGCCCCCGAGGGTTATCGCTTAGTGCGCTGCGCCGCCGGGACGGGCGTCGTGGACTTTCCTAGAATTCTGGAGATCGTGCGCAGCAACGGCTTTGCCGACTTGCTCCCTGGCATCGAGATCGCGGCGCAGGCCACGCGCACTATCCCACTTCTCGAATCTTCCTGGTGGGCCGAGTACCCCGAACGCGATGTCCGGACGCTCATCCCCGCGCTACAAATCCTCTGGGCAAAAGGCCGACCGCAAGACGAGCCGTACTCCAGTGCCTGGGAGCGTGGCGAAAACTCCGAAGCCGTCAGCGCCGAAGAGTGGCGCATCTTAGATGAGAGCGTGGCGTACTTCGCCACGCTCGCTTAGCTACGCCGGGGACTCGGGGGTAGGCGGAACGGGCGGGATGGTGATGATGAAGCTGGAGCCCTTGCCTAGCTCGCTCTCCACGCGGATACTGCCGCCGTGCTCGCGGGCGACGCGGGCGGAGACACTGGTTCCCAGCCCCGTGCCACCGACTTTGGTGGTCGCGACTTGGTTGGTAAAGAGCTTCTTGCGAATCTCCTCGGGGATGCCGCGCCCGGTGTCTACGACCTCAATGGTGAGGTTGCCGCCGGGCTCGGGAGGGCCGCTGGTGCGCACGGTCACCGAGCCACCGCTGGGCGTCTCGGGGAGGGCGTTGTTGACCAGGTTATAGAGACAGTCGTAGAACCGATCGTAGTCAAAGGGTGTGCGGGGGAGCGCTTTATCTAAGTCTGTCTTGAGGCTGATGCCTTTGTCTGTCGCCGTGCGCTTGAGGGTCTTGACCACATCATTGACCACGTCGTTGAGGGAGCCTTCCTCAAAAATAGGCGGCGGCAGGTTCCCCTTGACCATTCCAGCAATGTACTGGGTGCGGCGACGGACTCTCTGCGCGGCGGTGAGCAGGTCTTCGAGGAGCCAGGTGTAAAGACTCCCCACCCCACCAATAGCATCACTGACCTCGCGTCCCCAAGAGTGTTCTTCCGGGCAAGTGCTGGTCACTTTTTCGAGCTGACGGAACATGTCCTCTAGCATCGGGTTGAGTGTCATCACGCCCGTCTCGATAGGAGTCATCATGTTCTTGATGTCATGGGAGATCTCCCCGACACGGTTGCCAATCTCCGCATTGCGCTGGGCCTCTAAAAGCTGGGCGTGCTCGATCCCCGTGGCCGCCTGGGCGCAGAGCACTTCGAGAACCTCAAGGTCGTGCTGGGCAAAGGGGACAGTGGGGTTCATGACCTGCATCACCCCAATCGGGGAGCCACTGGTACGCTTCACAGGAACCGTCATCATGGACTGAGTCTGGTAGCCCGTCTGCTTGTCCACGGTGGCATTAAAGTCCTCGCGCTTGCTGACATCGCCAATCAGGACGGGAGTGCCCGTGCGAAAGACCGTCCCTGCCACCCCTTGAGACGCGGGAATGGACTTGCCCATAAGCTGATCGGCAATAGGGCCAATGACATAGCGAAAGACCAGCGTGTCGTGCTGAGGATCGTAGAGATAGACCGTGCCAGAGTCGGCCCGGAGCACTTCCAGCGCGATTTTCAGTGTCGCCTGCACCATAGCATCCACGCTCGGGTGATTAAAAAGCGCATCACTGGTGCGCCGGATCGCCTCGATCTGTCGCTCACGGTGATCTAGCTGTGCTTTAAGTTCCTCGGGTGTCAATGATCTCTTACGCTCTCTTCACAATATAATAGGCCTCACTATGTTAGCCCATAGAGCCAGAGGTGTCAATTGTCTAGAATGGCAGAGAGACAGGCACTGGCGACGAGTAGTGCGCATGTAAGCAGGAAAACACGCTCACTCTCCCGAAACTTACCTCACGGAGGATTCGAGAGAGTGAGTGATTCAACAACACCTGTGACGCGACGGAGCCTGATAAGCAGCGCTGCCGCGACCGGATTTTTTATGACCAGCCTGCCGGAGTGGGCTGAGGCACGCGAGCAGACAGTGACAGGGCCACGCAAGCCCATTGGGCCTAACGACAAGATCCGCATGGGGCTGATCGGTGCAGGGGGGAGCAAGGGTGGCTTCCGACAAGGCCTAGGCGACATGCGCGGGATTGCAGGCCGACCTGGTGTCGAAGTCGTGGCGGTCTGCGATGTGGATCTCACCCACCTAGAAGAGGCAGCCAATGTCTTTGGAGGGGCCGCGAAAGGCGTCTCCAAGTACGTGGACTTTCGCTATCTGCTAGACCGGCAGGACATAGACGCCGTTGTGATTGGCACGCCCGATCACTGGCACGCCATTATCGCCAGCATGGCCATGAAAGCGGGCAAGGATGTCTACTGCGAAAAGCCGATGACCCTGCGCCTAGGTGAGGGCAAGGAGCTCGTTCAGATCGCCCGCAAGATGGGGACGGTCTTCCAGACGGGCAGCCAGCAGCGCTCCGACGATCGCTTCCGCCTGGCCTGCGAGCTGGTGCAAAACGGACGACTGGGCAAGCTCAAGCGTGTCGTGGCGCACCTGCCCGCGGGCCGTGAGCAAGGCCCCTTTGAAAAACTCGATGTGCCCGAGGACCTGCTCTATGACATGTGGCAAGGCCCCGCTCCTGAGCGCCCCTATGTCAAAGACCGTGTCCACGGAAACTTCCGCTACTGGTTCGAGTACAGCGGCGGCATGATGACCGACTGGGGCGCACACCACTTAGACATCTCGCAGTGGGGCCTAGGCCGTGATGGCGATGGGCCGGTAAAGGTCAGCGCGAAGGCGAAAGTACCCAAAGAGGATCCGACCAACTGCTCCTATACCACAGCCGTGGACTACGAAGTGACCTACACCTACGCCGATGGTGTGGAGCTGATTGCCAGCAGCCAGGGCGAGAACGGGGTGCACTTCTACGGCGAGAACGGGAGCTGGATCTTTGTGAGTCGGGGCAAGATCGCCGCCAGCGACGAGAAACTGCTCACCGACCCGCTGCCCGCCAACGCCAAAAAGCTCTATGTCTCCAAGAGTCACCACGGTAACTTTGTGGACTGTATTCGCACCCGCCAGCGCCCGATCTGTGATGTGGAGATTGGGCATAGAAGTGTGAGCGTCTGTCACCTAGGCAATGTCTGTATCCGTCTGGGCGGCGGTGAGCTTCTCTGGAACCCCAAGAAAGAGGAGTTTGTCGGTGGCGAGAAAAAAGCCGAGGCCAACGCCCTGCGCACCTACCGCTACCGAGGCGGCTGGACTCTGTAACCCCCCCGATTAGAACGGGGTGGCTGGAGAGCCTCGTTCCTCGGCTAGGAAGGCTGTTCCGGCCATACGGAACTCTTATGGCCGGAACGGCCTTCCTAGCTTTAGCTCTATAGCTACCCCCCTCTGACGGGGGTAGGGAGAAAACGATGTCAAGCCTTCTCGAAGAGAAACCAGCACTCACGGAAGGGGCGCTTGCGCCCTTTCCGGAGCTTTTAGAGTCGCCGTCGTATCCGTTTCGGTTTTGCTTTAACACCAGCACGGTTCGCAAGCACGCGCTGCCGCTGCCCGAGCTCTGTCGCCTCGCTGCGGCAGCGGGCTACGATGCCATTGAGCCGTGGATGAGCGAGCTGGAGCGCTTTGTGGCTGAGGGGGGCAATCTCTCAGAGCTACGCAGTGAGCTACTCGATATTGGCCTGACGGTCGAGTCGGCCATTGGGTTCTTCGACTGGATCAACGACGACAACGAAAAACGAGATGCGGGCCTGGCGCAGGCACGTCACGACATGACACTCTTGGAGAGACTTGGTGGAAGGCGGATAGCGGCTCCTCCGTTTGGGGTGCACATGCCTGGCAGTGAGAAAATCGAGCTGCTCGCCGCCGCAGAGCGCTACCGGACTTTGTGTGAGCTAGGCGACGAGACCGGTGTTGTCCCGATGGTCGAGGTCTGGGGCTTCTCCGCAAACCTCAACCGATTAGGCGAAGCCGCCCTGATCGCCATCGAGTCTGGCCACCCCAATGCCGCGATTCTTTGCGATGTGTATCACCTATATAAAGGTGGCTCACCGGTTGACGGCCTGACGCTACTCTCGGGCAACCGCTTGCCCGTCTTTCATGTCAACGACTACCCCGAGCTCTCCCCCGAAGTCATCACCGATGCGGACCGAGTCTACCCCGGCGATGGCGTCGCGCCCCTGCGCAGAATACTTCGCAACCTAGACTACAGCGGCTTTCGCGGCTATCTCTCCCTAGAGCTCTTCAACGAGTCCTACTACCAGAACGACCCGCTGATTGTCGCCAAGACGGGCCTCGAAAAGCTCAAGCGCGTCGTGGAAGACGCACTCTAGCCTAAAATCAGCACTTTGCGTTTACTTCGCCCGACGAGAGCCGCGGCTTCGTCGGTGTCGTGGCCTAGGTCAATGCGCATTCCTTTGATCGCACCTCCCACATCCAGTGCGATACAGAACCCGTAGTCCTCCACCCAGAGGCGCGAGCGCAGGGGAATCACGCGCGGATCCACGGCCACCGTGCCATAGCCAACTGTTGTCTGCAGCTTGGTCTGATCGCCCCACGCGCCGTTCTCGCCGGGACCGTAGCCCGTGGCGGTGAGCGTGAGGAGGCGCTTTCCCTCAACCCGCGTTCCATCCTCCAGCGTGACCGATGCGGCAAAAGCCGTGTTCTCCGTCACCGTGGCTTCGTTGCTCTGTGGTGCCGCAGGAGTACGCTCCCAGCGCGTCGCCCGCAGTGCCTTCCCACGGCCCAGATCAACTCCCGTCACGCTTAGCGTATCCCCTTCGTCGAGAACGGGCGGATCGCTTAAGTCCTCTAGCTGAATGCGCTTGGCACGGGGCGGGTTCAGCGCCAGAGTTGCTCCATCCGAGAGCGTCACGAGCGTCACCCGCAGGATCATGTCACTGCACTCGCTGTAGGAGTAGAGCACAGTTCCGGTAAGCTGAAGAGATTTCTCCCGAGCAAACCCCGTCAAGGGAAGTAGGGAAGCGGCAGAGGCCAGCAGTAAGTCACGCCGAGTCATCGCTTCCCATTTTATCGTATCCTAGCCTCTCCAAGCGTGGGATTCCGGTGGTTGCTCCCAGCACTTGGACACACGCAGCCCCGACTTTGTTGGCGAGCGTGGCGGCTTCTATCGGAGCCATGCCACGTGAGAGCCCCGCCAGAAACCCACCGCACCAGGAATCGCCCGCACCAAGCGTGTCCACCACGGTGACATTGGGAATGCCGGGAACCCGCACCGGCTCTTTTCCAGACTCCGCGACCCAGCAACCCTCACTCCCCACTTTGATGACCATATTCAGCGCGGGATTGACAGCGCGGCAGGCGGCAATCTGCTCAGGCACCATGGCTTTTCCGCAAAGCTGGTGGATCTCATCAAGAGAGGGCACGAACCAGTCGAGATACGAAAGCGCAGGAGCCAGCCCGGCCCAGCCTGCGGAGCGCGGGTTCATCACGGTGTCGAGCATGGTCACCATGCCGCGTTTCTTCGCCTCCATAAGCACCTGCGCGATGCCTTCGCCTTCTAGTCTTGGGAGAAGCTGCAAGCCCGCGACATGAAAGAAGCGCGTGCCCGAGAGTGCGTCCCAGTCCACATCCTCTGCGCTTAGCGTGGCATTGGCTCCCGGCGCATGGAGAAATGAGCGCTCGCCGTCGGTGTGTACGGTGACAAGCGATGTGGAAGTGGGCGCATGGGGATCACGGGCGACGGCGCGAGTGTCTACCCCCAGCTTCGTCAGTGCCGTTGTCATAAAGTCCCCAAAGCTATCGTCGCCCACTTTCCCCACGAGCTGCACCGGAAGCCCCAGCTTTGCCAGAGCGCCTGCCGAGTTGGCAGCGTTCCCCCCGATATGGAGCTCTAGCCGCTCAATGAGCTCCAGAGTTCCCCGCTGAGGCAGCACATCCACCGGCTTTGCGACCACATCGGCCACCAGCACCCCAAAACAGACAATCATCCGACACTCAGCTCTCCGCAGGAGCTAAATGCCTGCTGGGGATTGTCGCCGCACGCCGGCTTGCCAACCACACGCAGGCCGACAAATGTCACGGGAGCTGGGAGAGACAGCACAAATGCCTGGCCATCGCGCAGTCCTTGAGGATTTGTGGCTGTGGTTGCTGGGTAGCCTGCCAGCTCCCCGAGCGTCTCCCACGGGCCGTCTTTGGTGCGCTGCACCTCGATCCAGGGTTTCTTCTCCGAGGCATCAAACCAGCCACCATCATGGAAGCTGCGCCCGTGGCAGTAGGTAATCTTGGTCGCGGTTTTGGGCTTGGCATAGCTCAGGCTAAACCAGTCGAGGGGCTGCTTGGAGCCATCGAAAGTGACCACGATGCTCCTCGGGTCGCCATCGCAGATCGAGCCATCGGCATTGCCCAGGCGGCTTCGATCCTCCTCGGTCTCGCTCTTAGGCCCGCCCGTCCAGATCTGATACTTCTCGCCTTTTGCGCCCGCCTCGGCAAAGAGCACATCCTGGCCGTTCTGCGATGCCAACACAAACGGCCCAAGCGTCTTTGCCGTGCGGCTCGCATTGGTAAATGTGCCCTCAATGATTTTCTCGGAGAAAGTCATCTCCACCGTGAGCGTGTCGCCTTTTTTCCAGAGGCGCTGACCTGTCGCAAGGGCAGTGAAGTCTTTCTGGTAGACCTTTCCCAGGCTTGGCTTGAACGTCCCCCAGCTCGGAAGGCGAAAGCTGATGTTAAAAGCCACCGGGCGCTCCGGCTCGACCGTCAGGACGATCTTGCCAGGCCGAGGAAACGGGCTTTTTTGTGTGATGCGCACCGTGACGCCATCTATCTGAGTGCTGATCTCCAGGCTGTCGACGCTGACAATCACCAGATCGCTGCGAACCATTCCGCGAAAACAGACACTCTGGGGGGCGAGGGCCATGCCGCGTGGGCCGGAGCTGACGCAGCAGTTGATGCCGGGGCCGTAGGGCTTGGTGCCCTCTAGCGCGGTGTAGTAGCACCACTGGGCACCGTCGGGGCGCTGGGCGGCGGCAAGGTGGTTGTACTGCGAGCGCTCGATCTCAGCGGCGTACTTACCATGGCCCGTGAGGCGCAGAAGCTGCCAGTTGAGCTGGAGCCAGGTCACCGTGACGCACGTCTCCCCGATATTATTTCGTGGCGCATTGGGTAGCGCGTGGTCGTCGTGGAAGTGCTCGCCGTAGCTCATCGAGCCCGTGAGATAGAGCTGGTTGGCGACAATATCGCTCCAGGCTTTCTCGGCAGGCACGAGATACCGCTTCTCCCCTGTCTCGCGGTAGAGCTCGCACAGCCCCACCAAGTTCGAGAGCATCTCGTAGGCTTTCCCATTGGCGGTTTTATTGACTTTCCCCGTCGTGGTGAGTGTCGAGAGAACTTTCGGGCCGCGCGGCTCCTCCCAGGCAACGTCCACGATGTAGCGACAGAAGTCTAAGTATTTTTTGTTCTTGCTGGCGCGGGCGAGGAGCACCATTGGCTCTAAAATACTGGTTGCCGCCATCCCGACATGGGTTCCTGCGCTGATAATGCTCTTCTGGCCTGACCCGGTGCCAAATGTCGCGCAGAGCAAGTCCCCCATGCGCTGGCAACAGTGCAGTGCAGCCTCGTCCTTGGTGTACTCCCACCAGGTTAGCAAGCCTAAAAGACAGTACTTATGGCTCCAGACATCCCAGTCCGCGCCTTTATAGAGCCCGAAGCGCTGGCCTTTCACGTAGGTTCCTAAATAACCGTCGGCTTCTTGACAGGCGATTAGCTCTCTGACGGCCCCAGCAAGTTTCTCTTTGAGCTTTATGTCGCCCGTGTTCTGCCAGGCCAGAGTCGCGGCGTGGAGCCACTTGCCGATGTGTTCCCCGATCCAAGGGTGGCTTCCGGGGCGCTGCTTGTAGCCCGCCAGCAGCGGCACTAAGTCCACGCTGAGGAGCCGCGTCGCTTCATTCACTGCCACACGCTTGCCCAGCCAGCCCGTCAGCTTTACCTGCGAAGGAGCCAAGGGCTCAAAGACATCTTTGACCATGATGGCTCAGTATACTCCAGCAAGGCAGAGTTGGAGTAGAATAGAGGCAACATGAGTCTCCTTGAGTTCGCTGGCTCCGTCTTTGGATTGCTCGCTGTCTTTTTGACCGTACGGCAGAATATCTGGTGCTGGCCGACCGGGGTGATCTCGGTCGTGCTCTACGCCATTATCTTCTACGATGCCAAGCTCTACTCCGATGCGATCTTGCAGGTGATCTATTTCTTTCTTCAGTTCTATGGTTGGTACCACTGGCTCCACGGGGGAAGAGAGAAGACGTCCGTGCCAGTTACCCGCCTGCGTCCCAGGGCACTTCAGGGCTGGCTTGTGGTGGGCGTGGTTGGCAGCGGACTCTGGGGCTTTGGAATGGCGCGTTTCACGGATGCTGCCTTGCCCTACCCCGATGCAGTGGTGGTGGTACTGAGCCTCGTGGCCCAGTGGCTTCTCACGCGCAAGAATCTGGAGTCGTGGCACTTCTGGATCGTCGTGGACATGATCGCCATTGGGGTGTACTTTGCCAAGCAGCTCTATATCACTGCCGGGCTCTATGGCGTGTTTCTTATCCTTGCCTTTCTAGGGCTACAGGCCTGGAAAAAAGAATGCCAACCACCGTCGGCCTAACTCTGGGCAAGTTTGCACCACTCCACAAGGGGCATGAGTATCTTATCCAGACAGCACTCTCCCAGGTAGAGGAGCTGATCTGCCTGATCTATGATAGCCCTGAGGTCACTCCGATTCCGCTCCCGACGCGCTCTCAGTGGCTTCGTACCCTCTTTCCGACGGTCAACGTGATCGAGCTCTATGGAGCGCCGCAGGAAGTGGGCGATACCCCGGAGATCAAGAAGCGCCACGAAGACTTTATCCTCAAGACCCTGGCAGGCCGGAAGATCACCCACTTTTTCTCCAGTGAGTTCTATGGAGAGCACATGAGCCGGGCACTGGGCGCTCAAGACTGCCGCGTTGACTCCTCACGCGCCACCGTGCCCATCTCGGGAACCGCCGTCCGCGCCAACCCCTACACACACCGCGACAAGCTCAGTCCCGTGGTCTACCGCGACCTGATCGCCAATATCGTCTTTCTGGGAGCCCCCGCCACGGGCAAGACGACGCTAGCTGAGGCACTTGCCCAAAAGCACCACACCCTCTGGATGCCCGAGTATGGCCGTGAGTACTGGGAAGCCCACCAGAGCGAGCGCCGCTTGACTCTTTCACAGCTTGTGGAGATCGCGGAGGGGCACTTGGAGCGGGAGGAGCAGAAGCTTCTGGAGGCGGATCGCTTTCTTTTCACCGATACCAACGCCCTGACGACCTACCAGTTCTCGCTCTACTACCACAACGCCGTGCACCCGCGCCTCGCCGCACTCGCCGAGGCATGCCTCCCACGCTACCGCCACGTCTTTGTCTGCGACACGGATATCGCCTACGATGACACCTGGGATCGCTCGGGTGATGCCAACCGGCATGCGTTCCAGGAGCAAATCCTCGCCGACCTTCAGGCCCGAAAGATTCCCTACACCACTGTCCAAGGCTCACTGGAGAGACGCATCGCGCAGGTGGAGCAGACACTTGGTAAAATAGCCCTATGAAAGAACTACTTCTTCTTGGGCTTCTTCTGGCACAGACGCAGCCTCCTAAAGCCACGCCGCCTGCTCTCTACGACGAAAAAGCCAGCGGGGCGCAGCAGATCGAAAAGGCGCTCATTGAGGCCAAAAAGACAAAGAAAAATATCTTGCTTCAGTTTGGCGCGAACTGGTGCCACTGGTGTCATAAGCTCCACAAGCTCTGCGGTGAAGACAAGGCCATCGCGGCGGAGCTAAAGAAAAACTTCGTGGTGGTCTTGATTGATGTGGACAAGAAGCACAACGAGGACATTAACCAGCGCTACGGCAACCCCACCCAGAAGGGCCTCCCCGTAATCGTCGTTTTAGATCGCGATGGCAAGCAGCTCACGACGCAAGACACGGGCAAGCTCGAAGAAGGCGATCATCATGATCCCGCCAAAGTGCTCGCATTTCTCAAGCAGTGGGCTCCGAAGAAGTAAAAAAGGCGGCCACTTGGCCGCCTTTTTCTTGGGCTACTTCCCAGGGAAGTACTTCTCGATGGTCTCTTTGCTAGGAGGCTTGGTTCCCAGCGAGACAAAGAGCATTAATAGAGCGCTTCCGACGACCATCGGGAAGACGGGTAGGAAGCCGTTGACCGTCACGTTGACGGGGCCACGCAGGAAGATCGGATTTCCCTCAATGACTTCAAAAGGCGGCGGGGGCTTGCGCGGCCCCGCAGGCTTGCCGCCCGGCGCTCCCGGGCCACCCACTGGTGCTCCCCCGCCGGGCGGGGGCTGGGGGGGGGCTTGCGGCGCAACTTTAGGGGCAGGCTTGAAGACTTGCTTGGCCTTAGCATCAGACATTGAGGTGAGCTGCCAGTTGGCGAGCAGACAAGCCACGACCCAGACGCCCGAGGCCAGTGCCCCCCACTTGGTGCTACGCTTCCAGAAAAGCGCAGCGAGCATGATCGGGGCGAGCGCGGCAAAGCCGGAGAAGGCAAAGCGAATCGCCAGCTCGAAGATGCCCGCCTGGTCTTTGAGCGCCAGCGCGATCACGTAGCTCACCACACAGATCAGGACGATAAACCCGCGCCCTGCAGCGACTTCTCCCTTTTGCCCGAACTTCTTGCGCCCGCCGTAGTAGGCAAAAAGGTCCTCGGTGAACATGGTCGAGAGCGCCAGAATCTGCGAGTCGGAGGCCATGACGCAGGCCATGATCCCCGCGCCAAAGATCCCGGAGAGCACCGTTCCCGCGTTGTCGGCGAGCAGGCGGATGATCACATCGTTGGTCTCGCCCGCCGAGAGCCCAGGGTACTTTGCTGCGGCGACCACGCCCAGAAACACCGACGGCAGCCAGATCGCGGCAATGCAGAGGGGATACAGAACGACGGTCTTTTTAAAGTGTGCCACTTTCTCCGCCGTCATACACATGATCGCGATATGCGGGAACATGATCGACGAGAGTGGGATGAACATGTAGGAGAAGAACTCCTCGGCAGGAATCTTCTCGCGTGAGAGCAGGGTCGCGGTAGCGGGCTTGCTGGCGAGCTGGGCCATGATCTGGTCGAAGCCTCCCAGCTTGCTGCCTAAGACGGTGAAGGCAAAGACCCCAAAGGCAAGAAAGAGCGTCGTCTGAAACGCATTGACCCAGGCGGTTCCGCGCATGCCTCCGAAGAAGACATAGCTCATCACCACCAGCGCCACGATCGCGCCGCCCACGGAGTAGGGAATCCGGTTACCACTGATCGTCTCTAGTGTCTCGCCGCCGCCCATCACCCCGATAATGATGTAGGGAATCAGCATCAGCGCGGTGAGGATAAAGAGAAACGTCCCGATGCCACTCATCTCCCAGCGGTCGCGTAGAAACTGCACCTGGGTCATGTGGCCATGCTGCTTGCCAAGGCCCCAGAGCCGTGTGCCGATAAAAAAGAGGGTGAGAGGAATCACAATCGCCGACGAGCTCGCCATCAGGCCAAAGACACCGATCCCGCGCTGGTAGGCGAAGCCCGAGCTGCCTAAGATCGCAACGGCGGTCATGTTGGTGCCAAAGAGCGAGAGCAAGAACACCGCCGGGCCAAGCTTGCGGCTTGCAAGGAAGAAGTCTTCTCCGTTGGCTGCCGCTTTGTTCTTAAAAGCGAAGATACCGATATAGAGTACAGCTACCAGATAGGCAAAAACAATCCATTCAGGTCTCATGCGTCGAGCTCCTTAGGCCAGAGAAACTTCACCAAGACTGCCATCGTACCGGCGGCCAGGAAAGCATAGCCTGCATGATACGCAAGGCCGAGGGGCAGGAACCCAAAGACCAGCGACTTATTGGTCCAGTTCCAGATGTCGTGGTGGAGAATCAAAACCACCACCACGAGTGCTGCCAGCGCATACTTCATCGTTATCAGTCCTTCGTTACGGAGTTCCGTGTGCCTCACAGCTTGCGAGCTTCTCATGTTCCGCGCGGAGCTGCTTGGCACGAGCTTCCATGCGGGCAAGAGCGGTGGCATTGGGCTTGGGCGCAGCTTGGGCGGCTTTTGCCCCAGTCGCAATGGCATAGAGATGCGTGGGGGTTCCCACATAGAGTGTCCCATTGGCGA
>NZ_CBAYMC010000136.1:0-11993 GCF_964826245.1 Armatimonas sp.
CGTGCCCTGCGCCAAGCCGTTGCGCTGGACGACCGCGTGACCGGCATTCCCTCCACCAAAGGCGTGCTCTAGTGATTGCGCTGATGGACTATGGCGTGGGCAACCTGCGCTCGGTGGAGAAAGCCTTCGAGTTCCTGGGCCACGCCATCAACGTCACCAGCGACCCCGCCGAGATTGCCGCTGCCGACAAAGTGATTCTCCCCGGTGTTGGCGCGTTTGGCGCGGCAGAGAAAACCCTGCGTGAGCGCGGCTTGGAGCAAGTGGCTTTAGTCGCGGCGCACTCCGGCAAGCCTTTCTTAGGCATCTGCGTCGGCATGCAGCTTCTCTTTGACGCCAGCGAGGAGATGGGCGAGCACCCCGGCCTTGGTTTGATTCCGGGCCGCGTCCAGCGCTTCCCTGATGCACCCGGCGTGAAAATCCCCCAGATCGGCTGGAACGCGCTCACTTTCCCCAAAGAAAGCCCCCTCATGGCAGGCCTAGAGCCCGGCGCGATGGTCTACTTTGTCCACAGCTTCTACTGCGCCCCGGACGATCCAAGTGTCGTCGCCGCCCAGACCGAGTTCACGCTGACGTATTGCTCTGCCGTCTCCGTCGGCAATATCTTTGGCGTCCAGTTCCACCCCGAGAAATCCGGCAAAGTGGGGCTGCAAATTCTCGACAACTTCGCGAGGCTCTGAATCCGCCCAAGGGAATTGGGCGTCAACAGTAGCCTTCGGCTGCGAAGCCCGTGCCGGGCTGAGGAATTAGCACGGTAGCCCGGCACGGGCTTTGCGGCACGCAGTGCCATTGCAGACGCCGGTTTTCAACCGGCGGTCTGGAGAGGAATTAGATTGGCATTAGAAATTATTCCCGCCATTGATCTATTTGGCGGACAGGCGGTTCGTCTACGAAAAGGCGATTTTGGGACGAGCGAAAAAGTGGCCGACGATCCGGTGGCAACAGCGCTTGGCTTTGAGAAGGCCGGGGCGACGCGGATTCATATCGTGGACTTGGACGGCGCAAAGACCGGCGAGGCGACGAACCATCCGGTGATTAAAGCCATTCTGGCGGCGGTTTCGATTCCTGTCCAGGTGGGCGGCGGTCTGCGCACGCCGGAGAAAGTCGGGGCGATGCTGGCGCTGGGGGCGAGCCGGGCGATTGTCGGCACCAGCGCGGCGGGCAACCCGGAGGCGATTGCGGCGATCTTGGAAAAATACGGCGAGCACGTGATTATCGGGGCGGATGCCAGCGAGGGCTTTGTCGCGACGCATGGCTGGAAAGAGACCAGCGGTGAGCGCGTCGAAGATTTCTGCAAGCGCATGGCGGCTCTGGGGGCGCGGCGGTTTCTCTTCACGGATATTGCCCGCGATGGTATGCTGGAGGGCGTCAATGTGGAGGCAACCGCGGCACTTGCTGAGGCCGTGGGCCTTCCGGTGATCGCGTCGGGCGGCGTGGCGGGGATTGCGGATATTGAACAGCTCGTCGCTGTGCAACAAAGAGGCGTAGAAGCTGTCATAGTCGGCAAAGCGCTCTACGCCGGGCGGCTGTCGCTCGCCGATGCCCTGTGTGTGGCGCGAGGATAGATCTTATGGAACCTGAGCAGATGTTTTTGGGAATCGCAGTGATCATTGGATGTCACTCTGGGATGAAAGCGATCTTGCACCATCGGCTGAAGATGGCTGAGATTAAGGCCAAGAGTGTTCAGGCAAACGATGTCGGAGTGCAGGTGGCCATTGATGAGCTCCGCAACGAAGTGCGCCAGCTCCGAGACACGACCATGCGCTACGACATGTCGTTTGATGCAGCGCTGACACGCATGGAAGAGCGCGTTGATCGGATAGAGACCCGCTCGTCGTACACCACGACCGCAAACGATCCTCTCGCACGCTTGAGAACGGAGCAGTAGGCATGGCAGGAGAAATCGCAGCAGTCTTTATCTTACTCGTGATCTTCGTGGGGATCATTTCTATCATTGGAGTCGCGTCGTGGCACCGGCAGGAGATGGAGAAGATCAAGGCGCGCAAGGGGACGGAGGGAAGCACGGTTCAGATGAGCGAGGAGCTGCGGGCAGAGCTGAGCTCCCTCAAAGAGCAAATGATAGCGCTTCGAGACACGACGACCAAGTTTGATCTGTCATTTGACTCGGCGCTAGATGGCGTGGAGGCGCGTCTGAAGCGCGTGGAGGAGCGACAGCTTACCCAAAATTATCAGACCACCGACGATCCACAGAAGCTGACTCTGGGGCGGTAAACTGTAGTCATGCAGGAGCCCAAAAAGCGTCGGTGGATTCCCACGGGGACGATCCGAAAAGATGCCCTCTCGGAGCTGAGCGGCTTGGTGGCCAGCCAGCGCTCGCCGGGAGTTCTCTGGGCACACAACGACAGCGGCGATCGCTCGCGCTTTTTTGCGATCCATGCCGACGGAAGCTTTGTGGCGGAGATCGAAGTTGAGGATGCTGCCAATAAAGACTGGGAAGATATCGCGCTGGATCGTGAGAGTGGCACGCTCTATATCTCGGATATGGGCAACAATGCCAACAAGCGCGACGATCTCTGTGTCTATAAGCTCAGGGAGCCAGAGCCGAAGAAGGCTACTGTCATGGCCACGAAAATTCGGGTGGCCTACCCCGATCAGACCGAGTTTCCTCCAAAAAAGACCGAGTGGCGCTTCGACTGCGAGGCGGTCTTTGTCTACCGCAAGAAGCTCCATCTCTTGACCAAGCACCGCGCGGCAGGCTCGCCGTTCTTCCCCTCCGATAGCACGGTGCTCTATCGGTTGGATAGTGAAAACACGGAAAAGACCAACACGCTCACACGGCTGGATCAGCGCAGTGGGCTGGGCGGCTGGGTGACAGGCGCAGATCTCTCCCCCGATGGAAAGTATCTCGCGGTGCTGGCGCAGCTCCCCGTGGCATCTGTCTGGATCTTCGAGACACGCGGCGTGGGAGATAAGCTCCTCAGCAAGGCCGTCAAGCGCCAGGTTCTGGAGAGTGCCAAGCAGTGCGAGGCAATCTGCTTTCTGGACAACCAGACCCTGCTGCTCGGCAACGAGCAGCGTGAGCTTTTTCGCCTTCCGCTTGCGGACGTTACTCCGGTTTAGGAGCCGCTTTCATGAGCTCCAGCAAGGCAATGGTCTTGTCAAAGAGCAGTGTGCGCTCGATATAGGCCGAGATCGCAAGCTCCTGAACCACGTCTTTGGGGGCTTTACTGGGATCTTTGGCGTACTCTTTGGGAACACGCTTGCCGCCGTAGAACGTCTCACTTAGCTTCTCGATCTCGCTTTTCTGGCTCTCCGTGAGAAGCTCGCGAAGGGGCTCTAAGATAGCCTTGACCGTTTTACGAGTGGCCTCCAGGCGGCGCGAGGCAGCCAGGCGCTGCATCTCCAGGACGCGCTTCTCAATGGTATCGGGCAGGCCACTCCCGGCAATGGCCTGCGCCCGCGCTTTGGCAACCTCAGGGCCAATTCGTACCAGGTCTTCGTCGTCTTGTTTGTTGAGCTCAACAGCACTCTCACGTGCTTTTTTCAGAGTGGGCAAGAGCTTTCCAATCTGCTCGGGGGTGAGCTTGAGTGGAGCAAGCGACTGGAGCAGGCTAAGCTCGACAAGCTGCTCTTGAACCACAAGGGCCGCTTTATTGGGAGCAGGTGCGGCGGGTGGCTGAGGGAAGAGTAAGCAGAGAGCAACAAAGAAAGGACTCATAATAACCCCATTGTAGCACGTTATGCCACTTTCTTAAGATGCTTGGGCTGCAGAATAAGCTTCTCAAGCTGGCTCTGGGTAAGAGGTTTTGAGTAGAAGTAGCCCTGCGCCTGATGGCACTTGAGCCACTGCAAGACCTTCACCTGCTCGGCAGTCTCCACACCCTCGCTGGTTACTTTTAAAGAGAGAGCACGCGCCAGATGAATAATAGCCTCGACAATGGCCGCGTTTTCTTTCTGATCCGTCATGTGGGTAATAAACGAGCGGTCAATCTTGAGTGTGTTTATCGGTAGGTTGCTCAGATAGGCCATGGAGGAGTAGCCCGTTCCAAAGTCATCAATCGCGATCTGCACTCCGAGGGCTTTGAGGCGCCCTAGAATGCTACTCGCTCCTATGGGATCCTGCATCATCACGCCCTCAGTGATCTCTAGCGTGAGCTTCTGCGGGTCTAGCTCCGTGTCGGCCAGGACCATCTGCACAGCTCGGTCTAGGTCACTTCGCTGAAACTGCCGGGTGGAGATATTGACACTGATATTGAGAGGAGTCTCTATCTGTTTGTTCCAGATCCCAAACTGACGGCAAGCAGTGTGCAGAGCCCAGTAGTCCAAGCTACTGGAGAGGCCAGATTCCTCCGCAATGGCCACAAAGCGTGAGGGGAGAATGGTGCCCAGGCGCGGGTGCTCCCAGCGCGCGAGCGCCTCGACTCCTACCATCAGGCCACTTTCTAGTGAGATAATCGGCTGGTAGTAGAGCATCAGCTCATCGTTTTGGAGGGCATGACGCAGGTCCGATTCGAGGGCAAGGCGCTCTTGTAAGTGAAGGTTCATGCTCTCATCAAATGTCGTGTGTCGGCCTTTGCCTTTCTCTTTAGAGCGGTACATGGCGATATCGGCGTTACGTAGCATCTCGCCTACGGTGGACTCTGGGGTACTGTAGACCACGCCTACGCTACTACGGCAAAAGATCTCCTGTGACTCTAATAAGAAGCTTTCTTCCATCACCATCCGAATACGCTCTGCAAGCTGCTCGACACTGGTAGGAGAAGAGAAGTGCTCCACTAAGATCGTGAACTCGTCACCCCCGAGTCGGGCGAGCATGCGGCCTGGCCCTAGGAGCCCGTTGATACGCAGGGTAATCTGCTGGAGGAGCTGGTCGCCCGCTTCATGGCCCAGCGTGTCATTGACCAGCTTGAAGTTATCCAGATCCAAAAAGAGAAGCGCTACTTGGCGACTATCGCAAGTAGCCTGAGCCAGCGCCTGCTCTAGGCGCTCTTGGAAAAAGTGCCGGTTTGGTAGCCCCGTGAGGGCATCGTGCTTGGCTTGGTGTACAAGACGGTCTTCAAAACGTACGCGCTCCGTGACATCAAGGGCGACTCCGATCACTCCCACTACCTGATTATTCTCGCCTCGAAGAGGGCTACACTGAACATCAAAGCAACGTGACCCTAGTGGCATCGTCCACGCGCGCTTCTCCCCGGTTAGAACATCCTTGATATAGCGTCCATACTCGGAGGTACGGCGGAAAGGAAAGTGTCGGTAGACAGAGCGCCCTACGACTTGAGGTATCACAATGTCAATGCTCTTCATTCCCTGACCTTCAAAGAAAGTCACCTTGGCCTGCTCATCTAGTGCGAAGACAACCACCGGTAAGTTTGCTAAAACAGCCTTGAGGCGTGCCTGAGTCTCCGACATGGAGGAAATGGTATCGCTCAGCTCTTGTGTACGCTCCTCGACCCGCGCTTCTAAAAGATCACGGTCCTGCTGAATGGTCTGGCGTTGGGCAAAGAAAGTGCGCACCATTCCTGCCAGCTCATGAACTTCTTGTGTGTCCGGCTTCAGGGCTGCTAGAGGCTCTAGACTCTCCTCACGCAGAGCGGTTGTCAGACGTTTAAGGGGGAAGCTGATCCAGTGGTAGAGAGCGATAGAAAGGACGAAAAGTAGAGCGGTGCTGAAGAGAAACAGCCAGATGGGTGTGGCTTGAAAGGCTTCGTGCTGCATCTGAAGGCTGGGGGCACGAAAGCTCAGGTGTAGGGTCACGTTGGGGGTATTGGGATCAAGAGGAACCTCTAGCTGCACCTGTGCCTTATCATCTAGGTCCTGCCGTGGGGCATGTGAGCGACTATAGAGTGTCGCCGTGCTACCCATGATTCCCTCAATCTGCTTGAGTACCGCGGGCGTCCAGAGCTTGCCTGCGAAGACCACTCCCGCACCTTGTGGTAGGCTTGCCCGGTAAAGCTCTAGGAGCCCTTGGGGAGTCTCGACGAAAAAATGACTATTTTTCTTATTGTGCTGCTCCCGGATGTCTGCCCAGGTCAGTGTGATACTGTCGCGCTTTCGCTGCGTGTAGAGACGCGCGCCGTTATTGTCAAAGATCCAGGCCCCGTCTAGCTCTTTGGGGAGAGCAAGTGGTGCTGCCAGAAAATCCGTAAGGTTTTTTTGCTGGACAACGGTTTGGCAGTAGTTGATTAGAGGAGCACTGATCAGCTCTAGGAGGCGATAGGTTCGTTTTTGCGCCTCAACATTGAGCAGATATGCTGCATGGTTGAGTAGTTGTCGCTGTTGGCTCTGCCAGGCAAAGAGCCCCATCGAACAACAGAGAAAGCATAGGGATAGTAAAATAACGACTTTTGTATGTAACGAACGCATAACGACTTCTACGTTCTATGGTCGGTTATTAGTCAGTTTCTCGTTAGTCGGAAACGCGATATTTTATCAGTGTCCAGAGCGCTTGAAGAAAGTCTGAGGGGCGGATTTTCTTGCCCTGCGCCATGGTGCGCGCTCGGTAGTTTACGGGTAGCTCGTGGATCTTAATCCCGCGCTTGAGCACTTTTGCCGTTACTTCGGGGCAGAAATCAAAACGCTGGGAGCTTAGCGTAAACTGCCTCAAAACATCCATCTTAAAGACTTTATAGCAAGTGGCTTCATCGGTGAGGCGTGCGCCGGGAAAGAGCAGATTTGCGGTGTTGGTGAGCAGAAAGTTGGCAAGTCGGTTGGCGGGCTGCATGTTCTCGATCTTGCCTGCAAAGCGCGAGCCATAGACCACTTGCGCCTCGCCGGAGAGGAGAGGGGCAAGGAGCCGAGGATAGTCTTCGGGGTTGTACTCTAAATCAGCGTCTTGGACGATTAAGTAATCCCCCGTGGCGGCCCCGATTGCTGTGACAATGGCGGCGCCCTTGCCTTTGTTTTGAGGGTGGTAGAGCACGCGGACATTGTCCCACACTCCCTCGACCTCGCTTTTAAGTAGCTCGCGGGTGCCGTCGGTGCTGCCGTCGTCTACCAAGAGAATCTCCATCGGTACCGGGACGGCACGGATGCGCTCTAAGATTTGCAAGAGCGTGTTCTTCTCGTTGTAGACCGGGATCGCAACGGAGAGCAAGTACGACGGAGCGCTCACGGGGCGTGAGCGCTCCGACGGAAGAGTGGGAGCCAGGGCATCGGTGACCATTGTACCTAGGATACCGCGCCCTGGCTCATTTTGTTCCACGGTACAATCCTTTTTATGAAGCCGATTCGAATCGCGCTGGCACAGGCCGCTTGGACCACGGTTCTGTGGAGCCATGCCATCGCCAAGCGGAAGTAGTTTTTTCTTTTACAGCGCGATCAGGCCGCGGCGTGCACCGAGCGTGACGGCCTCCGTGCGGCTGGCGGCTCCTAGCTTGGCGAGGATCTGGGCCACGTGGAACTTGGCGGTGTGGAGCGTGACACCGAGCTTGAAGGCGATGAGCTTATTGGGGAGGCCCTGCGCCATGAGGGCCAGCACTTCCAGCTCACGGGCCGTCAGGATATCATCTGTGGGAGCGTGAGAAGGTGCACTTGAGGCCTGTGGCTCTTGGACGACCAGTCCCGCTGCCGCTGACTGTAGTGCCAAGGCGAGCGTGCTGGCCTCGGAGTCGCGACTGAGATAGCCCCAGCCAGGGAGCGTACTCGTCGCCTGAAGGCGCGGCAGGTCGCGGCTAGCACTGTCCCCGAGAACCACCAGTGCCGGGGGATCAGGTAGCTGCATGATAACGCCAAGGAGCGCCTCAAGGCCATCGCCCTCGTAGAGAATCGCATCCGGGGTGAGGCCGGGGAGCATTCTCGTGAGTGTCTCCAGATTGCCTGGAAGCTCCCCCTGCACGCAGATCGCCTCTGACTCGCGTAGCAAGGCTGCCAGCCCGACGCGAACGGGAGCGTAGGGAGCCACAATCAGCGTGCAGATTTTTTTCATACTCGCTTCTACGCCGGGGAGGTGGCTGCGGTTCCCGTTAAAGTCTGGCGCTGGCCACCCCGCAGGATTTCCAGAGTGAAAGCACGGCCTGCGGCGAGGCGCTCACGGATCCCTGAGACATCGTCGAGTGGCGTGCCATCTAGCCCGATCAGCGTGTCGCCCAGCAGCACGCCCGCAGCATGGGCAGCTCCCTCCGGCTCGACATGGATCACCAAAAGGCCGCTCTCTTGCGCCAGGGAGTGGGTGACCCGCAGCCCATCGGGAAGCGCGACATGCTGCATCTTGACCCCTAAGTAGCCACGTGGCACGCGACCGTGCTGAAGCAGCGCCGTCACGACACGAGCCACAAGAGGTGTCCCTAGAGCCACGCCCATTCCACGCCCAAAGCCACGGTTGATGAGCCCAATGAGCCTTCCGTCTGCGGCGAGAAGTGCCCCCCCCGAGCTGCCAGGATAGAGATCCGCATCGGTGCTGACAATGTACTCGGGAGCTCCTGCCGTTTGGGTCGCTTGGACGGACGCCACGATGCCGAGCGTTGCGACGAGGCCATAGTCTCCGGGGCGAGAGAGTGCCAGAGCAAGCTGTCCAAGACGCGGCTCAAAGTTTTCGTTAGGGTGGGCGATGGCACTCAGCTCTGCCTCCACGCGAAGCGCTGCCAGATCGGTCTCGGGGTCACGGCCAATAAGCTGTGCAGGAAGCCGCATGCCCTCCGAGGTGATCACGAAAAGATCGTCGTCGCGCTCCGTGCCGTGGCTTGTGGTGACGATCACATTCGGCTCCCAGACCAACCCTGTAGCCGTCAGCCGCGTGCCATCATCCACGCGCACTAGGGAGCTGCCTGCGGTGCTGACAAGCTCGGCGAGTGCGTCGGAAAAAGAAGAAAGTTCGTTGCTCATGGTCATAGGATATGCGCTGAGGACTTGCCGTGCCCCGGCCAAGAGAGCAGGGGGGCTACTGCCCATCCGAGCAAAATCGTGTATCCTGAGCCATGCAAAAGCAGCAAGCTCGCTGGAGCTCCTTGGAGGGAGTCACTCTGGCACTGAACCTAATTCTGGGGAGCTTTTTTGTCTTCACTCTGGTGCGCAGCCCGGGCGGCGAGCTTGTCCTAACGGTACTGGTAGCCTTGGTGAGCTTTTGCTGCCTGGCAAGCGTGGGAGCGCTTCTTTTGCGCCTGCGAAAAGCGGCCTGCTGGGGAGTTGCATGCGCCGCACTGGCCCTATTGGCGCTTAGCATTGCTCTCGCATTTGTGGTGGTGATAGGGGGAAATCCTCTCGTTTTACCCTCGGGGGTGATGATTACCATGGCACTGGCAGGCTTTGCGGGCTTACTGGGCTGGCTGGCGAAAATGCTCAAAAGTGCCGAATAATATTTTTGAAGGTAAATCGGATAAAATTACTCTAAGAGTATCGGAGCGGGGTACGCTTTTTGGGAAAAATAAGGAACCTAGATATGAAGCTAAATCGACGTGGAATGTTTTCTTTGATGGGCGGCACGGGTCTTCTCTGGCTGGCGGGCTGCTCGGGTGGCGGCGGTGTCTCCACTCCCGCGGGGCCGGTAACACGGGCGACGCAAGAGCGTGTGGGCAGTGTGGTGCGCAAGCTCTTCTCCGGCGGGACGATGTTTGGAGCGGTGGATGGCATGGGGCCGGCGCGTGACAACATGGCCCTAGGAGCGGTGGGGGGAGCACCTCCTCCGAGTGCGGGGGCAGGCTATGCAAACGGTGACGTTCCTCAGCTAGGGGCATTCCTGAAGAACATGATGCAGAGTGGCCCAGGCTCACGCGCCAAGAAGGTAACCCGAAGTGAAGACGATCCTGCTGGCATGACGATAGCACCGTGGCCTTGGTGGGGTGAGGCGCAGAACTATACCTACTACGACTACTACCTTGGGCTCTGGGCGAAGGTCTCACAGAAAGACGGTCAGATCAAGACCGAGCTCTTTGAAGACGAGGCACTCAGCAAGCCCGCCGGAGAGATCGTCAGCACCTGGCCGACAAGCTGGGAGACGTTCCCGCAGGTCTGGAAGTCCAGCTACAAGTTCACGGCGGGCTTTCTAAAAGGCGCGTATGGCTCGTCGGAGAACATCACCAACGCGGGTTGGGCCTCGGGCAGCTCAAAGTACGAGAATGTCTACGTTGACGGCTGGAAAGACAAGGGCGCGAGCAACTGGGGAGGCAATGGTTCGTCGTGGCTCAACCGCAGCGAGTCGGCAGACGGCAAGGTCTGGAATGAGTCCGCAGGCTCCTGGCGCAACGACGGCGCTAGCGGCACCCGCATGAGCACCTCCGATGGCTACGAGGCGATCTTTACCCACAATCCGGATGGCAGTGGCCGAGGAACGGTCAAGGGCCCCGAGGCCGGTCTGCCCGCCACGATCACCTGGGACAGCCAGGGCAATGTCACCATTCGCTACTCCGATGGCACCATGGAGCAGTTCAATCGCTGGGGAATCTATCCCTATCCCGGCGGTGGTGGTGGCTTCTACGACGGCGGCCCGATGCCTCTGCCCGCGCTGGGTGGCGACGGTAGCGTCCGTACAGACATGGCGGTAGCGGCTGAGCCGAAGCGCTAAGCCCTCCCGGCGTACGGTTCTGCGCCGCTGGCTGCTCTCGGGAAGTTTTCTTGGGGGCGGCACAGCGGCGCTTGCCGCTTATGGGCGACGTGAGGCGCATCAGCCCGTTGTGGAGAGTATTACCGTCACGCTGCCCCAGCTTCCGCTTGCCTTCGATGGCCTGCGTGCTGTGATCTTAGGAGATCTTCACGTCTGCCCGAGCTTCCCCGCCGAGAGCCTTACGCCCGCCCTCGCACTAGCCAAAGCCGCCAAGCCTGATCTATTGCTACTTGTCGGCGACTATATCTGCGACCGCGAAGGTGACTACAACGCCGACATGACCGCTTGCGTCAATGCCTTGGAGCCACTGGCACGCAGCGCTCGCCGAGGGGCTTTTGCGGTCTTTGGTAACCACGACTTCCCCGCCCCGCCGCTCGATCCTCCCCAAGAGCTCTGGGAAAGCGCCGGGATCACGCCACTTCTGGACACCATCGCCTCACTTCGGAGCGAGAAAGCCGAGCTAGAGATAGCAGGGCTTCGCAGTGCCATCTCACGCCCCACCGACCCCAAGGCGCTGCTGAAAAGTAGCAGAGCCCCCTGCATTCTCCTCTGGCACGAGCCCGACCGTGCCTCGTTTGCCGCCGACGCCGGGGCATCGCTGATGCTCTCCGGCCACACGCATGGGGGGCAGCTGGTGCTACCGGGAGTCGGCCCACTCCGCCTCCCCGACGAAGGCAAGCGCTACCCGGCGGGCCTGACCTATGTCGAGCGCATGCCGCTCTACACCACCCGTGGCGTCGGCGTGCTCCCGCCACGAATGCGCCTCAACTGCCCGCCCGAAGTCACTGTCCTCACGCTCAAACGTGCCGCCGGTTAAAATCGGCGTCTACTTCCAGTTGCCGCGGGTGAAGTCGGGGAAGGTGATCCCGGAGCTGCCTTTCTGAATGGACTCCTCCGAGAGCGGACCGGGGGCGCTCCAGGCGGCGGCATCGTAGCAGTTCATGTCCGGGGTGAGGCCACTTTGGTAGCACTCGATTAGGCGGAAGTTCATGATGTAGTCCATCCCGCCGTGGCCTCCGAGCTTGCGCGCCAGCTCTCCCTCACGCTGCCAGAGCGGGTCTTCGTACTGTTTGTAGACCTCGGTGCCGACAAAGTCCTCGCCGCCTTTCTGGCCCTCGATATAGAAGCGCGCGGGGTAGTCCATGAAGATTCCCTTAGAGCCCTCAATGACATTCAGGCGGGAGTAGGGCCGTGGGAGCGTCACCGTGTGCTGCAAGATGATCGTGCGGCCTTGGGCGGTCTGGATCAGGCTGGTGTTCATGTCGCCGCACTTATAGGTTTCTTTGCGCTTGGGGCTGTCGGTGGGGACGTGGGAGTCGCGGTACTCGGCCAGGGCAACCGACTTGCTGCTCATCGAGACGAGGCGGGTGAACCGATCCCCGCTGTGCACGCCCATGTACTGTGCCACCGGGCCGAGGCCGTGGGTGGGGTAGAGGTTGCCATTGCGCTTGATGTGCGGGACGCGCCGCCAGAGCCCCTCGCCCGAGTCGGCGAGCAGCAG
>NZ_CBAYMC010000137.1:0-11825 GCF_964826245.1 Armatimonas sp.
CGAGGACCGGCGTGAGCTTTTCGAGGAAGCGGCGGGCATCAAAAAGTACCGGGTCAAGAAGCGCGAGGCCCAGCGCAAGCTTGAGAACACCGAGATCAACTTAATCCGGGTGCGGGATATTCTCGGGGAGCTAAATACCCAGGTGGAGCCGCTCCGCCTTCAGGCAGAGACGGCTCAAAAATACAACGAACTAACCGAGCGGCTCAAAGCGGTGGAGGTTGGGCAGCTTGCGGCGGACTACAAGCGTGCTAAAGATGAGCTTGCGGAGCTGGAAAAGTCGGCGGCAGATGCCAAAAAAGAGGCAGAGGCACTGGCGATCGAGGTCGAGGAGCTAGAGGCAAGCGCTCACGGGCTAGGGCAGCGCATCTCCGATGCCGAGAGCCAGATGGACGCGGCACGAATCCGGCAGCAGCTCACCATGACCCAAGTGGAGCGCTTAGAGAGCCGGATCGCACTGGCCGAGGAGCGCAAGCTCAGTGCGCGAAAGACACTGGACGCTCTGGCATCGGACTTGGAGGCGCTGGATTCGGATAAGCTCAGGCTCGCCACGGAAGCCGAGAGCCTAAAAGTGGAGGCGAAAGCGGCAGAGGCACAGCTTTCCGAGAGAACAAAGACACTCGCAGAGCACGAAGGGGTGGCTCGTGAGGCGGAGAAGGCACTTGGGGAGCTCTCCAAAATGCTCGCGGGACAAGAAGCCGACTATCTCGCCCTTGCACGGAAGCTCGCCGCCCAGAAAGCTGAGCGCGATAGTCTTCGAGAGCGCATTCTCAGGCGTAAAGAGGAGATCCGTGAGGCGAACGAGCGCGCCTCCCAGCGTGTCGCCGAGGTGGAGAGCGCTTTGCAGGAGCACGCCAAGCTGGGAGAGCTTCTTGAAACCCAAAAACAAGAGCAAACCCGCGCTGCGGCAGCACTTGCCACCGTCGCCGAGCCCAACTTCAGCGCCGCTTCGGTGCGTGTGACCGAACTCGAAGAGCTGCGCCGGAGAAAAGAGCGAGAGCTAGCGGGTTCCGAGTCCCGCCTCCGGGTTTTGGAAGAGACCGAAGCCATGCAAGAGGGCTACTTCGGGGGCGTGAAGGCGGCACTGAGCGCGGCGGCAGATGGAAAGATCTCAGGGCGCTTTACGCTCTTTGCGGATGCCATCAAAGTGCCTGCGGAGTTTGAGACCGCCATTGAGATCGCGCTGGGGGGAAGCCTTCAGGACATTATCACCGACACGGAGAAGCAGGCCAAAGAGGGCATTCGCTTTCTTCATGAGAGCCGGGGAGGACGTGCGACGTTTCTTCCGCTGGATCGCCTCAGAGATCAGCCGGTGCCCAGCTCTCTCCGAGCGGCGGCAAAGAAGTACAGTGGCGTGCACGGCTCTGCGGCGGAGCTGATTCGCTTTTCCGACGATGTCTCGCTGGCCGTTCGGGTGCACTTAGCCCGTGTGCTGGTTGTGGACGATCTGGATGTGGCGACCGAGGTCTCTCGGCAGCTCGACCGTGACTGGTCGCGCATTGTCACTCTCACGGGAGAGCTTGTTGTGCCGACGGGGGCAATTACCGGAGGGCGTGCAGGGCGACAGGGGCCTAATCTTCTCTCCCGCAAACGCGAGATTGGGGAGCTAGGCGAGGCCGTTGAAGCGGGGCGTGGGGCTCTGGAGCGCATTGCGACCCAGCAAGCCGAGGCTCGAAGTGCGGTGGAGAGTGCTCGCCTGGCCGTTCGTGAAGCCGAGAGCATGGTGCAGCGTGCCCGTGAGGCGGCTCTGGACACGGAGCGACGCGGACAGAACAAGAAAACGGAGGCAGATCGCCTGCAGCGCGAGGCGCAGCAGCTCCAGACCCGTGCAGGCCAGCTTGCTGCCTCCGGTGAGGCCGATGCCAGTCGCGAGGCAACGCTCTCTGCGGCCATTGACGAGGCGGACCGCACTGATGAGTCTACTTTGGCGAGCCGGGAGGAGCTAACGCGTCGGCAAGTGGCACTGACTGTTCGTCGGGATGAGGCGCGCGACCAGGCGCGGGTAATCGCCACCGAAGCCGCCCGCCTGCGTGAGCGTGCCGTGGGGCTGGCACGCGATGCTAAGCGTGCGGAAGAGGGGGCCGTGCGTGCCACCGTCACCGCCGACGACCGCCGCCGCCGTACACTGGAGGCCGAGAGCACGATTGCCACCGAGGATGCTGAGGCGATCCAGCGTGCCGGTGAGCGCGACATTGCCAAGAAATCTCTGGACGAGGCCGCACAGGAAGTCGAGAAGTGGCGCGAGCGCCGCCAAGCGCTGGTCAATGAGAACTTCCAGCTCACCGAGCGCATTCGGCTTGTCCAGCGCACGATCCAGTTTGCCAACGAGCGGGGACAGCAGGCTCGGCTCCGTGCCGCCCGCGTCGAGACGCAAGCCGAGACGATTGGCCAGCGCCTACAAGACGAGTACGATCTGCACCCCGACTCCGCCGTCGCGCTGACCGGTGGTGTGCCCGTTGAGAAAGACGTCGCACAGGAGATCGCCCGCCTGCGCCGCGAGATTCGGGCACTGGGAACCGTTAACTTAGGGGCTATCGAAGAGTACGAGCGGGTCTCGGAGCGTTTCCGGTTCCTCACGGAACAGAAAGCTGACCTGGAAAGTGCGAAAGACAAGCTTTTTGCCACCATCACGGAGATTGACGACTCTACCCGAGGCGTCTTCGCCGAGACCTTTGATAAAGTAAACGTCGCCTTCCAAAAATTCTTCACCCGGCTCTTTGGCGGTGGCTCGACGGATCTGGTCATGACCGACCCCAGCGATGTGCTAGAGACGGGCATTGATATTCTCGCACAGCCCCCCGGAAAGAAAAGGCAAAACCTCTCGCTTCTCTCGGGTGGCGAGCGTGCGCTGACCGCCACGGCGCTTCTTTTCGCCTTTCTGGAAGTCCGCCCTGCTCCGTTCTGCGTTCTCGACGAAGTAGACGCGCCGCTTGACGGTGCCAATGTCGAGAAGTTCGCCGACTTGGTGGCAGAGTTTGGTCAGCAGAGCCAGTTTATCCTCATTACTCACAACGCCACGACCATGGAGGCGGCTCCCCTCTGGTACGGCGTCACGATGCAAGAGCCCGGTGTCAGCCGCGGCATCTCCATGCGCGTCCCCGAGTCCACACCTGCCGATAGCCCGCCGGTTGAAATCGGCGTGTAAAAGCCTGCGGCTGAGAAATCGCTCCGCGATTGGAGTTTTGCAGTCGCTGCTTTCAATCAGCGGTTATAATCTCCTCATGCATCAAGCTAAAGAAGTGGGACTTACTTTTCATGCGCCGCCGAAGCCGCTGGCGGCAAGTGCTGTCACGCACGACTGGCGGGATTTTCTGGGGCCGAGCCACAATGGGCTCTCGACAGAGTCGCCGCTTCGGGAGACGCCAAAGCTGGTCTGGGAGCGGACGAAAGGCGAGGGGTACGCGTCACCGTGTGTCGTGGCGGGGAAAGTGATCGTCTTTCACCGGGTTGGGGAGCAAGAAACGATCGAGTGTCTAGCCGCCGAGACGGGCAAGCGGCTCTGGAAGTCTGCCTATGCGGCTCCCTACTCGGATCGCTATGGGTTTAGCGCCGGGCCGCGCTGCCAGCCGATCAGCGACGGCAAGTTTGTCTATACCTACGGCGTTGCAGGCATGCTGACGTGCCTGAGTCTTAGCTCGGGGCAGGTGGTCTGGAAGCGCGATATCGCCGCCGAGTACAAAGTGCCGCAGAACTACTTCGGGGTTGGAGCCACGCCGCTGCTAGAGGGCAACGTACTGATCGTGATTGTCGGGAAAGATGCGGGGCCGAGCGTGGTGGCCTTCGACAAAGCCACAGGTAAGCAGGTCTGGGCAGGCGGCAAGGGCTGGACGGCGGGCTATGCCTCGCCGATTGTTGCGACGGTGCACGGCCAGCGCCGTATCTTTGCCTTTCTAGGTGGCGATAGCCAGCCGACCCAGGGGGGGCTACTCTGTCTTGAGGCGACCACGGGGAAAGTTATGTTCACGTTTCCCTGGCGTGCGCGGCGCTATGAGTCCGTCAACGCCTCGGCTCCGGTAGTGATCGGCAACCAGGTCTTTATTTCGGAGTGCTACGGGATGGGTGGGACGCTTTTAGATCTCAAGCCCGATGGGACGTTTACCCAGCTCTGGACCAACAAGCGCTTTGGGACGCACTTCATGACCGCGATCCATAAAGACGGCTATCTCTACGGCATTGATGGCCACGGGCCACAGAACGCGCCGCTGGTGTGTGTGGAGCTCAAGACCGGCAAGGAGCTCTGGCGCGAGGAGCCTGAGTGGGAGGTGCAAAGCCAAGGAAAGACGCTTCGGCTCGCTCCGGCGCTGGCATCGCTGATCGCTTTCAAAGAGAAAGATCGCTGTCTGATGATGGGCGAGTACGGGCAGCTTGCCTGGCTGGAGCTGAGTCCCAAGGGCTATAAGGAACTCTCGCGAACGTCGCTTTTTGTGGCGCGGGAGTCTTGGGGGACGCCTGCGCTGAGCCGAGGTCTGCTCACGGTCTGTCAGAACGAGACCGGTGTGGAGGGCACATCGCGCCGCGTGCTCTGCTTCGATCTGCGTGGCGGGTAGAGAGGATAATCCGTTTGACCTTTTCTCGCGATTTGTTGTTTGCAAAAAATAAAAATAAATTGAAGGAATGAACTTTCTACGTGTCCAATTTGTTTAGAATGCGAGTAGTAATCTGTTCGTATTTAGAAAATGAGGAAAAAAGTGAATTTTACCGGGAAATTTACCGCTGGATCGGTTCTGTCTATTGTGGCAATTGTTCTTCCTATGAGCTCATTTGCACAAGAAAAACTAAATAATGTTACTTTTGATCTGCAAGATGCACCTATTCGGTCTACTATTGAGGCGGCATTTAAGCAAGCGGGAATCAATAACTATATTATTGATAATAATGTCGTGGGTTTTGTCACGCTTAAGATTACAGAGCAGCCCTTTGAGAATGCACTGAAGCTGATCATGCGTGCAGCGAGTGTGCCTCTCACCTACACCAAAGAGAACGGTGTCTGGATCGTCAAGCCCCGTGCGATCAATCCTAATCCGCAGGACTCGGTGCCTGCTCTCAGTACCGAAGACCTAGGGACTCGTCCCAATGCCGCTTTCGAGCGCATTAACCTGACCTATCTCGATCCGATGGACTTAAGCCAGATCTTAGGAGGGATTATTAATGTCTCCTACACCACTCGGGCGATGCAGGGTGGCGGCGGCATGGGCGGCGGCATGGGCGGCGGTATGGGCGGCATGGGCGGCGGCATGGGCGGCATGATGGGCGGCGGCATGGGCGGCATGGGCGGCGGCATGGGCGGCATGGGTGGCGGCATGGGCGGCATGATGGGCGGCGGTATGATGGGCGGTATGGGCGGTGGAATGGGCGGTATGGGCGGCGGTATGATGGGCGGTGGTATGGGCGGCGGAATGGGCGGCTTCGGCGGCTTCGGTCGCTAGCGGGTCATGATGCCTTCGCGCCATGCATAGACCGCCGCTTGCGTGCGGTCTGTGACATGGAGCTTGGCGAGGATATTGCTGACGTGGCTCTTGACGGTTTTCTCCGAGAGGTACAGCCGCTCTGCGATCTCGGTGTTCGAGAGCCCGTCCGCAATCAGACGAATCACTTCCCGCTCCCGGGTTGTCAAGGGAGACTCTGGGCCCGGGGACTCTGATGACTTGCGCTCCCCCGTGACCGCTTTCATCATCTGTGCGGCAATCGCGGGAGAGAGAGTGACCTCTCCTGCTGCGGCTTTGCGAATCGCCGTGGCAATCTCCCCTGCCGCCACATCCTTGAGTAAGTAAGAGAGCGCCCCTGCACGGATCGCCGGAACCACGTGCTCGTCTTCGTGGTAGCTGGTCAGGACAATCACCTGAGTGCGAGGGCTAATCGCCTTTATCCGGCGCGTCGCTTCCACTCCCCCCATTCCGGGCATGAGCAGGTCCATCAGCACGATATCCGGGGCAAGGGCCTCACAGAGCGGGATGGCCTCTTCGCCACTGCCCGCCTCACCCACCACTTTAATATCCGGCTGGGTCTCTAGAAACGCCCGAACTCCTTGACGCACGATCGCGTGGTCATCGGTGAGCAGAACCGTGATCTCGTCCATTTAGAGCATCCGGATGGTGTCTTCCATCCCCAGAAAATCGTCCATACGGGCGGGGCGGGCGGCGCCATCACAGCGCACCACGATGCAGCAGCCCGCGCCGGGCGTGCTCAGGAGCTGAAGCCGACCACCCGGCAGGTCCTGTGCCCGCTCACGCATCGTGTGGAGCCCGAAGCCCTCGCCGCCACAGATTCGGCGCTGGCGGGCATCGAAGCCGCGCCCATTGTCACGGATCAGCAGACGAACTCCCCCCGCATCATCGCGCCTGAGAGAGACCTCCACACGTGTTGCCTCACTGTGCTTACTCGCATTGGCAAGGGCTTCTTGTGCGATCCGTAGCAGGCCATTGGCCGCCTCGGGCGCAAGGGGCGGAAGCTCATCGCTCTCAAACGTCGTGGCGATACTATTGCGGCGGCTCCAGTCACTGACATGGCCCTTGAGCAGAATCGCGAGCGGGGCACCCTGCGCGCTGACGGGCCGTAGCTCCTGCAAGACACTGGTCAGGTCGCGCTGGGCCTGCTGGGCAAGGTCGTTGGCGGTGTCGAGGCGCGTGAGGGCCTGGTCGGGCTGTGCGGGAAGAAGTGCCTTGGCCGCTCCAATCTGCATCGAGGCGGCAAAAAGATGCTGCTTGACCGTGTCATGAAGATCCCGCGCTAGCCGGTTGCGCTCTTCTAGTGTGGCGACATCTTGCCGGAGCGCCATTAAGTCTTGAAGCTCAGCGGCCATACGGTTCAGGCGGCTGGCGAGCTGGCCCATCTCATCGGGAGCCTCGGGAGCCATCGCCGTAAAGTCGCCGCGTGCCCAGGCATCGGCGGCACGGGTCATGGCATCAAAGCGCCACGCGAGCCGTCGTGCCGACAGATAGCCCGAGATTCCCGCCACCACGCCCGACGAGAGCGCGAGCACCAGCGCAGAGGGCAGGAGGCGCTCTAGGAAGTTAGAGCTGGGCTGGCTATCAAAAAGGCCCAGCAAGACAAAAAATCCCAGAGTCGCCAAGGCTGTGGTCGCAGCGGCCTTGACATGCGACTCCCGGAGCTGGGTGCGTAGGCGCGGAGGGGGCGCTTTAATCATAGCCTTAATTGTACGTCGCCGTAGCGCATTTCCCCTCAGTCTGGAGACGGATTTTTGATGTAATATCCCTTTGGTTCCTAAAAATTGATTTCTTGACATAAAATAAACTAAGTGCTATAATTTTTGATGAACGGTGCCGTGATGAACGGTGCCGTGATGAACGGTGCCGTTTCCATTTGTCTGAAAGACAATTTTAGAGATAAGCACCTGTTTTCTAAAACGAGAGTTCGTAGAGGTGTAATAATGATTGATGAACTTGAAAATGACGATGATGTTCGTGTGGATATTAACGAGTGTAAAACTTGTAAAAGTGTATGGCGACCAACTAGGCGAAATGTTTTACAAGCTGCTGCTGCTGTCGTCGCTGCTGGTGTTCTGGTTGGGAATGCTGACTCCGCAGACGCAAAACCTGTTTTGATTGATTGTGATGCTGAGCACCTACAGTGTTATCAAGACGCACAAACTGCTCATGATATTTCTGATGCAGACTGTCTTGCGAATGAAACGGGTTTAGCCCAGATTTTATGTCGGATGAAAGCTAATGGTGATCATGCTCGTGCTGTTGCTGCTTGTGAAGTTGAATATAGAGCGTGTGTGGCACTTATGGTAGCAGCAGCAATGGCTCAAGCAGCAGTCGAGGCTCTGCAGTGGATACTGGTACATCCAATTGAGGCTGTTATTGGAGCTATTATTATTATTGGAGGTATTGCTTTACTTATTATAGCATGTCCTCCTCCTGCAACAGGACTTTGTGTCGCTGTAATTTGTAGTGCAGTTGCTGCATGAAATGGAGATTGTAATGAATACTAGAGATATGCTTAAACAAAGAACTAAGATGGGGGAAATCATTCTTTCGAAAACGATGAATCGAGTTCGTCCCGATGAAAAGATAGAAATAATATTGATTGAGATAGATGCTCCTGAAGAACATTTGCTGTCAGGTAAAAATAGTCACTGGACTTGTAATCTAAGACTATCAGGACTTCCTCAAATCATTACATGTAGTGGTCTTAGTTCCTTAGATGCTGTTAGTTCTGCATCGTATATGGCCGCTGATATCCTGAAGTCTTTGCCTTTTGCTGGTGATATTGATATGAGTTTACTGCCAAATTATGGTTTGCCAGTCTCTCCTCTTACATCTCCAGCAGACTTAGCTAAGGAACAAGAGCGAGCAGATAAGCTAGAAGGTCGGTTAGCTCTGTCATGGTATCCACAAAAATCTGTGTGACCGGTTGATTCATAAATATCCTCCCAAGGAGCAATGTACTTCTTGGGAGGATATTTTGTTTTGTCTATTCGCTAAGTTATCACTGCGATGTAGTCTGGAGACGGATTTTTAGCGATCCCCAGCGGCGTGGAGAAAGGCTTCTTCGAGGGGTGTGTCGGTGGGGACGATGAGATACTCTAGCTGGTAGCGCTGGGCGAGCTCGGCGAGGCGCTGGCGGATGTCGTCTTCGAGCCTTAGTCCATGGCCGCTCTCCTGCAGCTCGGAGCGATCCATCAGGTGAACCAGCACCACGCGGTTTTCCCCGGTTAAGAGCGCGGGAGCACCCCACTCCCAGTTGCGATCCCGAAAGTCGGAGAGCAGGATAAAGAGCGAGCGCCGTGAGCTACGGCGCATGCGCTTGCGGAGCGCCCAGGCAAAGTTGCGCGTCCCGCCCGCTCGTAGCTTCTCCAAATAGTCTAAGAGCTGGGAGATGTCCTCGGGGTGCTGGACAATGGGGCTCCGTGTGCCGCGTGCCGGAGAGAGTGCTGTCACCTCAAAGCGTAGGTCGCGCTGGGTGGTGGCATAGCCGAGCATGGCGGTAAAGCGCCGGGCAAAGTCGAACTTCTGGGAGGGCTCAGGGGGGGTGTAGCCCGCGAAGGTCATGGCCAGCGATGCGTCCAATAAAACATGAAGCGAGGTGGTCTCTAGCCGCAGCAGGCGAGCCAGCATGCGCTCAAAACGAGAGGATTTTCGAGTGGGCTCTGTGCGTCGCCCTAGCCGGAAGAGAGAGTCGCTGCGGGGCGTGCGGCGCGTGGGGCGGCTTGGGTGTGCCTCGCCTGTCTCGTTATCGGGGAGCGCTGTGGCCAGCCTTTGCAAAAACTCGGGGTCAAGAAGCATTCTGGTTTTCCGTAATCAATCCTCGAACATGATTTGCCCACTCAGACGTGGGGTAGAGCCGCAGGAACTCCGCAAAGATCGCTAAGGCGTTGTCGCGCTGTCCTAGCTTCTGTAGGTGCAGTTTACCCAATTTTAGCATTCCTAGCTCGGCATCGGTGGTGTAGGTGAAGTCGCGGCAGAGATTGGCCAGGGCCTGACGGGCCAGCTCGTACTGCTGGGCATCTTCACAGGCGCTGGCCACCCGCTGCAAGAGCCGCACTGGAAGGGAGACGCGCAACAGATTGGTCTGGGCATCGCTGTAGATCCGGGCCACGGCGGCGGCGTTTCCTTGCTTGGAGAACAGGTCCAGAGCCTGCGTGAAGTAGCGGTGCGCCGTCTCTTGCTCCCCGAGGCGGACGTGCACCAGCGCGAGTGTGTGGGCCAGGCCGCCATCTGTCGGCGTGCGGACGAGCAGCTCGCGGTAGTAGCCTGCCGCCATGGTCAGGTCGCCCGCCGCCAGCGCCTTCTCGGCGTCCTCGATCCCGTACTCACGGGCGCTCTGCTCCAAGACCCGGAGCGGGAAGGCGATCCCAAAGCCAAAGAAGAAGCCAATCAGGTGCGCGGCATAGGCGACTTGATCCGCTCCGTGGTCCACCAAAGAGCGAATCGCCATGAAAACCTGGAGCACCATCACAATCCCGACCGCCACGGCTGCCGGAACCGCCGGAATCCAGAAGAGCCGGACGCGCGTTCGCCAGAAGCGCACCGCAAAAAGCCCAAGGACGCAGAAGATCGCCCCGGAGGCACCGACCATGGGAGTCCCTGCCGAGCCGGGAAAAAAGAGCAGAACCGCCCCCGCATGCCCCAGTCCCGCCACCAGCGCCCCGGTCAGGTAGGCCAGCAGGTAGGGGAGGTTGCCCAGTGCCTCTTCGACATGCACCCCGATCACATAGAGCGTGATGAGGTTGCCTAAAAGATGGAAAATATCGCCGTGGAGGAAGGCATAGCTCAGGAGCGCGGCAAGCTGAAGGTGGTTGGGCACCAGCGCCCACTGCCGGATAAGCTCCTCGCCGCTGCTCATGCTCCCGAAGAATACAACCGTATTGATCGCCAGGAGCCCCACGGTCACGAACGGAAAACCCGCCACGCCCCCGCGTCGCCGTCGCATCGGAAGGATCGGCGTAAAGAGCAAGACCAGCAAGGCGACCAGGATCAGCAGAGCCAGAAACAGCATAGATACCGTGCAGTATACAGCCTTCGATTGATTCTCGGAATGGTGGCGCTACGAATGAACCTTTTGGTCGTTGTGGGGGACAAAAGCGCAGGAGAAAACAATTCGATGCGCCTTACTGCCCTTGCCCTATCCCTCTGTGCCCTCGCGGCCACAACACCATCTGGCTAAAGCGCGTCGGCGATGATCTTGCGGATCGTGGACTCTTGGTCTTCGATGCTCTTGCACAGCGCGAACTGCACCAGGGCACGCTCCAGGTTATGGCCTCGGTGATCCGCGAGGAAGTAGACATCGCCCGCGAGGTGGTCCGTGAAGAAGCGCAGGCCCAGCTCGAAGGCGATCAGGCGGAGCGAGTCGAAAAGATACTCATAGTCCGCAGGCGTGAGGAAGTGGTGGGCTTGCTCCAGGTAGCCTGAGAGAATCGCCTTGGCCAGCTCCGGCTCGAAGCGCACGGCGTCGAAGTTCTTGGTCTCTTCTCCGAGAGGGTTACACGCCGAGCGCAGGCCATCGCCGATATCGTAGTGGACTAAACCCGGCTTAACAGTGTCGAGGTCAATAATGCTGATGGCCTGCCCGGTTGTGGTGTCCATCATGACGTTGTTGATCTTCGGATCGCCATGAATGGGGCGCAGTGGGAGCCTCCCCGCTGCTTTGGCATCTTCTAGGACACTTGCTAGGCCGCGCCGTGCTTCGACAAAGTCTAGGCCATAGCGCACCTCAGAAGTGATCTCGGTCTTGTGGCTGGCGGCGATTTTGTCGAAGTGCGCCAGATAGCCCGGCGCGATATGAAAGCCGGGAAGCGTGTCGGCGAGCTGCTCGGCGGGTAGGTCGCTGATCAGATTGTGGAACGCGCCTAGCCCAAAGCCCACTTCGTAGGCATGCACTTCGTTCTGGGGGGTGGTGTAGGAGCGGGAGCGGGGGATAAAGCTCAGGGCACGCCAGTACTCGCCCTCCGGATCGAGCCAAAAGTCGCGCCCATCTTGGGCGGCAATGACCTTTGGTGTCTCCCAGCGACGGCCCTTATCCAGCGGCGCGACGGCAAGCTTGCGGGCGACATGCTCGGAGAACGTGCGGATATTGCGCATCACCAGCTCGGGCTGCGTAAAGACTGTCTTATTGATCCGCTGGAGAATGAAGCGCTCCGCATCGGCGAGAGTCACGACATAGGTTTTATTGATATTGCCGGTGGTGTCTTGCTTGATCTCCACGATCTCACTGTCTACCGGAAACTGATGCGCAGCCTGCTGTTCCAAAGTAAATATCCCTAACGAATTGCGATTGTCAGCGGGATTTTACCACACTCTCTCTTTCCTTTGATTCTTGAGCGCAAATGCCGCCCGTGAGCGGAGCTTCTCGTCGGTGTCGCGCTC
>NZ_CBAYMC010000138.1:0-11697 GCF_964826245.1 Armatimonas sp.
GCCTCGGCGACTTTCTTGCCGGTCTTCTCCGAGCGCGTGTCCACGGTGGCGCGGACGCCTGCCTCGACCAAGCGTGTCTTGAGCGCCTCGCAGTACGGGATGTGCCGATCCGCGATGGGCAGGAAGCGCACTTGCTCGGGCGAGAGCCAGGTCGGGAATGCGCCCGCGAAGTGCTCGATCAAGACACCGACGAAGCGCTCCATGCTGCCGAACGGGGCGCGGTGGATCATCACCGGGCGGTGCGGCTGGCTGTCCGAGCCGATGTACTCCAGGCCGAAGCGGATCGGGAGGTTGTAGTCCACCTGAACCGTACCGAGCTGCCACTCGCGGCCAATGACGTCCTTGACCACGAAATCAATCTTCGGGCCGTAGAACGCGGCCTCGCCGGGCTCCTCGCTAAACGGAACTCCCAGCGACGCGGCGGCATCGCGGCAGGCGGCCTCCGCCTTGTCCCAGTTGGCCGGGTCGCCGACGTACTTGGCGCTGTCCGGGTCACGCAGCCCGACACGGACGCGGAAGTCTTTCATCCCGAGCGTGTCGAAGATCGTCCGCACGAGGCTCAGACAGCCCTGAACCTCGGCGGGAACCTGCTCTTCTGTCACGAAAAGATGGGCATCGTCTTGCGTGAACGAGCGCACACGGGTCATGCCATTGAGCTCGCCGGACTGCTCCCAGCGGTAGACCGTGCCAAACTCGGCCAGGCGTAGCGGCAGATCACGGTAGGAGCGGCGCTCGCTGGCGTAGATCTTGATATGGTGCGGGCAGTTCATCGGCTTGAGCAGATAGCCCTCGATATCGCCCGACTCCAGCTTATTGGCCAGCTCGCCGCAGGTACAGCCTTCGTCGCTGAGCTTCTTGAGAAACTCGCGATCAATCACCGGCGGGTACTGGGACTCAGCGTAGTACGGGAAGTGCCCCGATGTTTTATAGAGCTCCAGCTTGCCGATATGGGGCGTGAAGACTTGATGATAGCCCTGCTTGCGCAGCTCGTGGCCGATGAAGGTCTGGAGCTCCTGGCGCACGGCAGCACCCGCAGGAGTCCAGAGCACCATGCCCTGGCCCACCTGGTCATCAATATGAAAGAGCTTGAGCGCCTTGCCAATCACGCGGTGGTCGCGCTTCTTGGCCTCTTCCAGCTTGTTCAAATACTCATCCAGATGGCTCTGCTTCTGGAACGCGATGCCATAAACTCTCGTGAGCTGCTCGTTCTCGGACCTACCGCGCCAGTAGGCCCCGGCGATACTCATCAGCTTAAACGCGCCGATGCGCCCGGTGGACTCGATATGGGGGCCTTTGCACAGATCAATAAAGTCGCCCTGCTGGTAGAAGCTAATCTCAGCTTCATCGGGCAGGTCGTCGATCAGGCGCACTTTATAGAGCTGGCCGGACTCCTCGCAGCGCTTGCGGGCCACGTCGCGTGGCTCCACAAACCTCTGCATCGGCAGGTTCTCTTTGACAATCGCCTTCATCCGCGCCTCTAGTGTCGCCAGATCGCTCTCGGTCAGTGGTCGGGGCAGGTCAAAGTCGTAGTAGAAGCCATTTTCGATAACAGGGCCGATGCCCATCTTCGCTTCAGGGATCAGCTCACGCATCGCTTGGGCAAGCACATGCGAGGTCGTGTGGCGCATTCGGGAAAGAAAGTCAGCCGGAGCGGAGAGCTCATCGGCGGGGGATACAGAGGACATAGTGTGGTTACACTCCCATACAAAAGGATGCTCTATGGTATCACGCTCCTTCGTCATGACCTATTACCTCTAGAGATTTTACAGAAGATTCGCCTCCGATTGGAAACTCTTGTAGGGAATGTCGTGTATCTCTGTGGAGATGACATTTCACCCCCCCGATCTATGGGTCGTGGCAACCCTAGTGCTCTTAGAGGGCTTGCTCTCGGCAGATAACGCACTAGTACTGGCGCTACTGGTTCGTCACTTGCCCGATAAGCAACAGCAAAAGGCACTCTCGCTTGGGATGACGCTGGCCTTTGTGCTCCGGGGCGTGGGAATTGCGCTGGCAGGCTACCTGATCCGCTTCTGGTGGCTCTGTGGGCTGGGAGCACTCTATCTGCTCGGGCTGGCACTCAAGCACTTTTTGCAGAGGAGGCGAGCGTCGCCCCCCGAGCAGGTAGTAGGTGCAGGGATGAGCTATGCCCGAGCTGTGGTGATGGTTGGCTTTACGGATGTGGTCTTTGCGATCGACTCCATTCTTATCGCCGTGGCCCTTATCAATAGCCCCAAGAAGCTCTGGATTGTCTACGTGGGAGGAACCTTGGGCCTCATACTGCTCCGGCTTGCCTCAAGCATCTTCATCCGCCTACTCCATCGCTACCCTGCACTCGATCATACGGCATACGCCTTGGTGGGATGGGCAGGGATAAAGCTATTTTTAGCGGCCGGGCACATGAGCCCAACCCATTTCCTACCTGAGCTTCCCAAGTGGGTTTTCTGGTCGGGTTTTGCCCTGATCCTCGTGGTGGGTGGTCTTGTGGCACGTCAAGAAGAAAAACGCACGAGTGAACCCAATTTTGACAGGTAGATGAATCTGAGGTATTCTGAACAGAGATTTCACGCCGCGCCGCGCTCACTCGGTGCGGCGTTATTATTGATATTATGTCTGTGGTTGCCATCGTCCCCGCCGCTGGTCTCGGCACTCGCCTGAGGCCACTTAGCGATGCTATTCCCAAGGAAATGCTTCCTGTGGGACGCGCTTTGGCACTTGAGAGGATCGTCGCCGAGCTTCGTGCCGCCGGTGCGGAGCGCATTGTCTTTGTGGTCTCTCCACAAAAAGAAGCCTTTCTCAAGAATCACTTTGGCGCAGACTTTGGTTACGCCGTTCAGCCCGAGATGCGCGGCTTGGGCGAGGCCATTCTCCGAGCCCGAGGGCTCGCTCAAGGTGCCTCACGCTTGCTGATTGCTCTTGGCGATGCGGTCTTCGAGGAGCCGGAGCTAGGGGGAATTACCCGGCGCGTGCTCGCCGCCGACTCGCCTCTTACAATAGCCGTGCAGCGCGTCCCCCGTGAGCGACTCTCGAAATACGGCGTGGTGTCACCAGCCCCCCCCGCCCCCAAGCTGGGGGGAGCCAGGGTATCGGGAGCTTTTGCTATCCAGGACATTGTGGAGAAGCCTGCACCCGAAGATGCCCCTAGTGAGTTTGCGGTAACGGCCCGCTACGTTCTGCCCGATACTCTCTTTGAGACGCTGGAAAAAACGCCACCTGCAAAAAATGGTGAGATCCAGCTCACGGATGCGATTAAAACGTTGCTACAGACAGGAGTTCCAGGGAGCGCCGTGCCCCTGTTGCCAGGAGAAACACGCCACGATATCGGAGGCTTTGAGACCTACTTCAAGGCTTTCGTCACCTTTGCCATAAACGATCCCGAATACGGCGCAGCGTTGCGCACTTATCTGAAAGAGACGCTGCAACTATGAAGGGTATTATCATCGCAGGGGGGGCAGGCACCCGCCTTCGTCCTCTGACCTACACCCGCCCCAAGCCACTGATCCCCGTGGTCAATCGGCCTTTTCTGGAGTACCAGGTGGCACTGCTCAAACGCCACGGCATTGACGAGATTATCTTCTGTACCAACTACATGTCCGAGCAGATCGCCACGCACTTTGGTGACGGCTCGCGCTTTGGCGTGACGATGCACTTTGTCAATGAAGAGACACCACTTGGCACGGCAGGCGCGATTAAAAATGCACAGACCGTCGCAGGCCGTGAGACTCTGGTGGTGCTCAATGGTGATATTCTCACCGACTTTGATATCTCCTCCATCATTGAGTTTCATCAGAGCAAAGATGCTCTGGTGACGCTCACGCTCAAAGAAGTCCCGTCACCGTCTCCTTATGGCGTCATTGACACGGACGATGACGGCAGGGTTCAGGAGTTTCGTGAGCCGAGCGAGGCACAGAAAAAGGCGCTGGCGGCCAATCCCAATATCGAGCCGACGGGCGTGGACTACATTAATGCGGGTATCTATATTATGGAGCCCGAAGCGCTGGACGCGATCCCGACAGGCCGTCCTGTCTCCATCGAGCGCGAGACCTATCCTCAGTTTCTGGCCGAAGGCAAGCCCATCTATGCCGTCGCACGGCAGGGATTCTGGCTGGATATCGGACGGCCGGAGCAGTACCGACAGGCCACGCAAGCAATTCTAGCACGCGATATCACGGTCGAGGTACCCGGTGAGTGGACTGCACTAGGCTACTGGGCGATGGAGAATGTTCAAGTAGATCCGACAGCCCATGTTGCGCCGACCGTGCATCTGGGAGCAGGGAGCAAGATCGGCCCGGGTGTCTCACTGACGGGAAAGACCGTGATTGGGCCGGGGTGCTGTATCAAAGCCAATGCGACACTGACGGACTGCATTCTGCAAGAGGGCGTGATTATCGGGCAGGGCGCACAGCTCACCGGGGTGATTTTAGACGATGGCTGTCATGTGGAAGCCGAGACGGTCGTCAGGGTGCCCTCGGTTTTGGCAGCGGGAACTGTCCTTCGTAAGGGGACGCGGATCGAATGACCGTCCCGATGGCCGATCTTCCGGCCCAGTACAAAGCCCTTAAGAGTGAACTTGATGAGGCAATCTCCTCGGTTATGGCGACGGGCGGCTTTATTCTAGGACCAACCGTTGCAGCCTGTGAGACGCAGATCGCGGCCATCTGCGGCGCGCAGCATGGCATTGGTGTCGGCAATGGCACCGATGCGCTCTTGCTCTCGCTCATGGCGCTGGGAGTCGGGCCCGGCGATGAGGTCATCACGCCGCCCTTTACTTTTGTTGCCACGGTCGAGACCGTTGTCCTTCTAGGGGCGACGCCGGTCTTTGCCGATATCGACCCCGTGCACTTCACCCTCGATCCCGCCGATGTCGCGAAAAAAATTACGCCGCGGACGAAAGCCATTGTCCCGGTGCATCTCTTCGGGCAGCTCGCCGATATGGATGGGCTACGTGCTTTTGGCCTGCCGCTCATCGGCGATGGAGCACAGGCAATCGGCGCGGCGCAGAAGGGCAAAGAAGTCGCACAGTGGACGGACCTAACGACGCTCTCGTTCTACCCTACCAAGAACCTTGGAGCGGCGGGCGATGGTGGGATGATCCTCACCAACGACGATTCACTCGCCGAAAAACTGCGCCTGCTGCGCTTCCATGGCTCTGGTGGCAACTACGACTACCACCTCGTGGGGGTTTGCTCGCGTCTCGATGCTCTGCAAGCGGCGATTCTCAATGTCAAACTGCCACACCTCGCTCACTGGAACGAGGCTCGCCGTGCCAATGCGACTTACTACGACACCGCGCTCGCCAACTGCGACGACCTGATCCTCCCCAAGACTCGCCCCGACAATCTTCACACGTTTCATCAGTACACGGTTCGGGTTTCCAACGGGAGGCGCGCCGCTCTGAAAGCCTTTCTCGCAGAGCGCGGGATCGCAACGGGTATTTTCTATCCTGTCGCGCTCCATCTCTCGCCTATCTACCAGGAGCGCTTTATGGGGAAGCTCGGCGATCACCCCGAGTCGGAGCGCGCGTGCGACGAAGTGCTCTCGCTCCCGATCTATCCCGAACTTTCTGTCGAGCAGCGCGTCTATGTAGCAGAAAGCATCTGTGCTTTCTTTGGAGGATAACGATGCCCCACCAGTTCGCCCGACCCCAGCAGCCGACTCTGTATGGCTATAAAGTCATCAAGACCTATCCGCACGACCCAGATGCCTTCACCGAGGGGCTGGAGTTTCACAACGGCTTGCTCTATGAGAGCACGGGCCTAGAGGGTAAGTCCTGGATCGGTATTCGGACACTGGAGAGCGCAAAGTACCAGAAGAAAGTCAGCCTTGATGCCCGCTACTTTGGCGAGGGCATGACGATCTTCGGGGATAAGCTCTACCAGCTCACCTGGAAAAACGGCAAGGGCTTTATCCGCGATAAAGACACCCTCAAGGAGATCGGTTCCTTCCGCTACTACGGCGAGGGCTGGGCACTCACCCACAACGATACCCATCTGATCATGAGCGATGGCACCGACACGCTCCGCTTCCTCGATCCGAAAAACCCTGGCACGGTCAAAAAGAAGCTCAAAGTTACTAACAATGGCCAGCCTGTCACTCAGATCAACGAGCTAGAGTGGGTCAAGGGCGAGGTCTACGCCAATATCTGGCAGACGGATTATATTATCCGCATTGACCCCAGCACCGGAAATGTCGTAGGCATTATTGACATGACAGGCATTCTCCCCAACCAGCAAGATGTTCTCAATGGAATCGTCTACGATGCCAAAGCCGACCGGCTCTTTGTCACCGGCAAGCTCTGGAGTAAGATCTTTGAGATCAAGCTAGTGAAGCGCTAGTTTCTGAGTTGCCTCTTCGTAGAGCCAGCCGGTGATCTCATCGGTAGTAGGATCTAGGGTGATCCCGCGCCGTCGGTGTGCCCAGCAGGCGTAGCTAACACTCACAAAGAAGCTGGCGGGGAGACGGTTTTGGCTGGTGATCTTGCAGCCCAGCAGGCTGGTGTTGCCGCCAAAGCCCATGGGGCCAATCCCAAGACCATTGCAGATGCGCGTGATCTCCGCCTCTAGCGCGTTTAACTGCGCATCCGGGTTGGTGTCAGAAACGGTGCGCAGGAGCTGCTCTTTCGCCATTTCGAGACCATGTGCCCTATCGCTGCCGATACACACCCCGATGTAGCCCGGCGCACAGCCCTTGCCCTGCGCCTTCCAGACCGCATCGAGCACTACCAGCTTCACGCCCTCGATATCGCGCCCCGCCTTCTTCCCAAGCTCTTTCAGCTCGAAGGGCAGGCTATACTGCGCCCCGACATTCTCACAGCCACCGCCCTTGAGCATCAGCCGAACATCGATAAAGTCCTTGCGCCACGCCTGAAAGTGAAACTGCGGCGTCCCCGGCCCGAGATTATTTCCCGTGTTCTTGCCCGTGAGTGAGTCCACGGAGTTCTGGCGTAGGTAGCCAATAGCCGTCGCCTCCGCCACGGCAGCGCGGGCAGTGTCCTCGAAAGTCAGCGTGTCGTAGCCGATGGGGTAGTGGACATAGAACTTGATCATCCCCGTGTCCTGGCAGATCGGGGCGGACTCGGCGGCAGCGGTGGCGATATTGCAGTCAATGGTATCCAGGGCCATCAGGGCGCGGCTATCCTTCATCTCCACAGCACGCCCCCTCTCCATCGCCTCACGAATATCGGTGGGCAGGTCGGAGGACGTCCGGCGGATCAGATCTAGCAGGCTGGCTTGCAAAGTGGTGCTCATAAAACAAATTATACCTCCCCCACTGGAGGGCGAGGCTTGGTATACTCTTTTCTCAAGGAGAGTTGTTATGCCGACACCTGAGTTTGAGGAGCGCTCCGAGACGAACCTCGCTACCTTGCGGCCCAAGGCCCAGCCGCACTTTCGCGCACTGCTGCGTGCTCTAAAGACCTACGCCTTAGAGAAAGGGCTGGAGGTAAAGATTATCAGTGCCAACCGGACGTGGGCGGAGCAAGACGCGCTCTTTGCCAAGGGCCGCACCAAGCCGGGGCCGAAAGTCACCAATGCACGCGGTGGGCAGAGCAACCACAACTATCAGATCGCGGTGGACATCGGGCTCTTCAAAGACGGAAAATACTTGGAAGAGTCGGTGCACTACAGCAAGCTGGGGCCGCTGGGCGAGGCGCTCGGGCTGGAGTGGGGCGGGCGCTGGAAGGACTTTCCCGACACGCCACACTACCAGATCAAGACCGGCAAGCGTATCTCGGTGCTGCGCGAGCTAGTACGCACTGAGGGCTGGGACGCTCTGGACGAGCTGATTCCTGACTTCTCTCCTGCACCTGAGCCGACTCCAGCTCCTACGCCCACGCCCACTCCAGCCCCTGTTCCTAGTCCCGTGCTTGAGCCCGACACTGTCGCTATCTTTCTGGATCGTGGCGAGGGGGCTAAGAAGCTTAGCCTGGATGCGTGGTTTAGTGAGAGCCGAGTCTGGGTGGCGATCCGGGACTGGACGGACTTTTTTGGCGGGACGCTGGTCGAGAAAAATGGCAAGTTCTCACTGCTCCTTAGCGGCCAGAGCACTCCCATTCCCACAAAAATCATCGCCGAGCGCACGGTCGCCAAGTTCGCCGACATTAACGCGGTCTTGAGCTGGGACTTCTCCTTCGACGGTGCCACGCGCCCACGCAAGCTCACGATCCACCCGGACCGCTAGGCCGCTAGCCGCTCTCCCACTTTGCTTTGAGCGCCGGCAGATCGTAGCCTTCGGGCCAGCGGCTGGCATTTTTCTCGTCAAAGGCTGCCTTCCAGCGGTTGTGGAGCCACAAGTACTGCTCGGGGTAGGCGCGGATGCCTTGCTCTAGCTGGTGGTTGATCCGCGTCATCAGGCGCGTTTCATCGTCGCCTTCTTGTGGCCAGAAAGGCTCTTGAATGACGATTTTATAGGTCGAGTCCGGCTTCATGATGCAGTAAGAGGTCACGATCGGGGCACCTGTCTTGAGGGCGAGCGTGGCAGGCCCTGTGACGGTGCCGGCGGGAATCCCCAGAAATGGCACGAAGATGTCGCCGCTGTTCTGGTCGGGGAGAATCGCGATCGCCTCGCCTTTCTTCAGCGCCACAAAGAGCTTACGCACCGACGCACCGCCTTTGCTGACAACCTCATAGCCGCCACTCTGGCGGATTTTCTTAACCATCGCCCCAAAGACCGGGTCGTTGGGATCGCGAGCAACCACGGTAAGGGGAATACCACACTTGGCGGCATAGCGAATAAAGATCTCGATATTGCCCAAGTGGCTGCTCAGGCCGACGATTCCCTTGCCTGCCGCGAGCGCCTTTTGGGTATGTTCCCAGCCCTCAACCTCGGTGACAAGCTCCAAAATCGTATCATCGCCACGCATCGCCGAGCGGTAGAAATCCAGCGTGACACGTCCAAAGTGCTCAAAGACTTTTCGCGTGAGTGCATGTCGCTGCGCCTCGGTCAGAGAGTCGCCGTAGACGAGGCGTAGGTTGCGCAGTGCGGTCACTCGGGAGCGCTTGACCAGATGAAACCCTAACCTGCCTAGTCTCTCGCCAAATTTCAGGGCTTTCTCACGCGGCATCCGGGCCACACGGCTGCCAAAGCGCTCCAAGGAAACGGCGAGAAAGCGCTGGAAAACAAGGGTCGATCGGGACATAGACTCTATGATACCGTGATACAAAATCTCCCACCGTGGTACAATTCGGGCATCGCAATCCGCAAAGATATCTGGCAGGGGACGACGTGCCGTCGGTGCGGGCTGACATTCGAGGTGCTCTGTGACGAGGGCCTTCTTGGCTGCTCTCACTGCTATGTCACGTTTCGAGGACTGATCGAAGCCGCGATCCCGGAGCTTCACGGCGTGACGGTTCCTAGCGCCTGGATGACTCAGCGTGCCGTTCCCCGCGCCTTAGAAAACGAAGAAGACGGAGAGCTTGCTAGCTCCCCGCCTTCTGATTCGCCTTTTACTCGCCGCACGCGGCCAGCGCCCCAGGGCACCGCTAAGCGCTCTGGGTAACATCGGCGTAGGCCTGCCGGATTCCCCGGACATGGTAGGCGACGTTGGCGGATGTGCAGCCCAGCGAGTCGCCGATCTGCCGCCAGGTGTGGCCTTCCAGAAGCCCACGCAGAATTGCCTTCTGCCGGACATTGAGCCGGTTTTCTAGGATCTCCAGCATCAGCCGGGTCTCCACTTCCTCCGCGCCAGGCAGGTTGCCCCGCGCCGTGAAGCTATTTTGTGTGATCTCCTCGGTCTCGACCGTCAGATCCTCCAGCGCATCGTGGGAGCGCTTCTTGTTCCAGCGGATATGATCCAGGATCTGCCACCGAGCGTGCTTGAGTAAGTACTGAGTCGGGGTTCCGATAGTCATATCAACCGTGGGCAGAACCTCGTAGACCGCGACCCACGCTTCTTGAAGCAGATCGTTGGCATCCATCCCCGTTCGGGAGGCGTAGTAGCCCGCCAGAGACTCTAGGCGGGGAGTTAGTGATTTCCGAAGGCGCTCTTGCGCCCGAGTGTCGCCCTGCTTGGCACGCTGAAGGTTCAGCGCGTCCTGATGCAGTATTCCTTTGTCTAAAATTGCAGTGTTCACGGGATTCTCTCCGTCGGACCTGCATAGAGACACAGCTCTAGCAGGAGCGGGCAGCATAAAAAAACCGATGGAAGGTCTCCTGAGACATTCAGAAGCCAGCCACTCTGCCAAGCAAAAGCTTAGAGGCAGACCGACACAAAAGTCGGGGCTATCGCTGCGAATAGATGACGAATGAGCGAAAAGGCGGGATGGGTTGGGGCCACGGCTGCTTGCTCTGCAGCGTCTCCCCTCCTGCGCTTCGCTCTACAGGCGCGTTAGGGGTAGATACCCTGAGACCGGGGCTGTAAACCCTGAGACTTCTGGGCGACTTCCGGTACTTTGTTTCCCGTCAATCAAGTCTCGATCTCGCGCTGCGGAGAGTGGATGGAGTATGGGGGTTTCGCCACAGAGAAACGCCTGGCGGGCATCCATCGGCATACCGTTATTTAAGAGCCAATTATTGCTTACCATTTTGATCGTTCCTCCTGACATTCTGATGAGTCGTCTTTAAAAGTGCCGTCGTTCACGCACGAGCCCATCGTGAGCATTATAGCCTGATACTCAGATTTGCTAAAGAGTAAAGGAAAAATATTTTTTATTGATTTTTCCCTGCCGGTTAGAGCGGCAGGGCTACCGAGCGCTCCGCGCTACAAAGGCCGTTCCGGCCATAAGAATAATTCGGTATGGGCCGGGTACCCTCGGGGTGGCCCTTTGTAGCTTTAGCTCTCCAGTCCCCTCGTTCCAATCGAGGGGAAAATTGGGGTATAACAAACTTATGTGTGGACGATTTACGATGCACCATGACCAAGGCGAGGTTATGGCGCGCTTTGAGGTTCAGGGGAGTTTGTTTGAGCCGCTCGCCCGCTACAATATCGCCCCGACCCAAGCCGTGGCGGCGATCACGGCGCATGGGCCCCGTGCGGAGCGCCTTCTAGAGCCGCTTCACTGGGGGCTGGTGCCGTTTTGGGCCAAGGACACCGCCATTGCCAGCAAGCTCATCAATGCGCGCAGCGAGACGGTGCAAGAAAAACCGAGCTTCAAGCACGCACTCTCCCGCCGCCGGTGTCTCATTCCTGCCGATGGGTTCTACGAGTGGGATCGGAAGACGAAGCAGCCAACCCACTTTCGCGTGCGAGGCGGCGAGCTCTTTGCCTTCGCCGGGCTCTACGAAGAGTGGCAGGCACCCGATGGTTCGTCTTTGCGCAGCTGCACCGTGCTGACCACACAGGCCAATGCATTAGTCGCTCCGATTCATGAGCGCATGCCGGTGATTCTACAAACCCAAGACGACGAAGCAATATGGCTGGAAGTGGGCCGCTACAAGCCCCACGATCTCCAGCCACTGATGATCCCTTTTCCCGCCGATCAGATGGAGGCGGTCTTTGTCAGCAAGCGCGTCGGCTCGCCTGCCAACGATGATGCAAGCCTGCTAGCGCACGCAGAATAAGTGGGAGCCCAGCCGGATCACGAGCTGACTATCGAGCGCCGCGTAGCCGTAGAGGATCGGGTCGAGCGAGTCTGGGCTGGTGGCGCGGGCTGCTCCGGCGTTGCCAGGGTTGTTGGGCGTGGTCGAAAACGGCTCTTTGGTTTTCGGGGGATTTTGGGTGTCCCAGAGCGGGTTGCTGGCCACTTTCGCAAAGACCGGCCCCGC
>NZ_CBAYMC010000139.1:0-11638 GCF_964826245.1 Armatimonas sp.
AGACCGTAAAAGGACAGATCGTCAGCGCCGAGCAGAGCCGCCCCTCGTCCAGAATCCCAATTGTCTCTTTCGAGGGCTCTTTGGGCTCTGTGGGCGGCTCCACCACGCCTCCTCGGCCAAAAGCATGGCTCATGAGCTGGCGGTGGGCCAGATAGTCATCCGAAGTCAGCAAGCGTAGTTCAGACATGCTCAGAGATTCGACACTCTCTCAGTAAAATCCTTGACAGAGTAAGTAGACATGATATACTACGACCCGTTGCACTCGTAGCTCAGCGGATTAGAGCATCTGGTTGCGGTCCAGAAGGTCGCAGGTTCGAGTCCTGCCGGGTGCACTTAGGGAATCTTTTCCCGAAACTTCCACCAGGCTGACCTCAATTTGAGGTCGGCTTTTTTCTATCTTAGCCTGCATTGAAAGATCTGTAATCTGGGCGTTTTTCAGGACACTTTGACCGCTGCCGATTAGGGCAAAAAGTCCACGGCAAACGGTACGATAAACAGCGGTAGCCTCGGAGTTGCTTCTAAGGGGGAGTAACCCAACCTTGGATTCCCTGCCGCTACCCGCGCCGGTGGCGTCAGGCTCCTTGCCAGCGCGCCCTGGAGTCGTTATTTGTTGCGAGACGTGGGAGGAGGTGCTAGGATAGACTTGAATCGTGAAAACTACTCCTCGGCCCGTTCTCGCGGCTCACTCGCAACGTCATGCTCCACTTCCGACTAGGCGGCTTCTTGTGAACAATAACCTTGGAAAAACCGTCCTGTTCAGGATGAGTAGCCAGATCCTTGCCGTGCACCAGTTGGTCCTTGCAACCACGGCGACTTTGCTGCTCGCTCTTTTCGCAGTAGTGGCGGATGGAGCCCAAGCCCTGATAACGATTTCTACCCCTTCGTCCGGGCCGAGCTTAAGGAACATGATCCGGACCTTTACGATCTTCTAGAAGAGATCTAGGGAGTCAAAAAATAGCCCGTTGCTCCCGTCCGGAAACTCAATTATGCCTCTCCACTTTCGAACAAAACTTGCCACCACCCTGACACTTGTTGGGCTGGCAGGATCATTTATCCCCGTTGGCACGGCGGAACCCATGCAGAAGGCCAATCGTGACGACTATCAAAAGTTCGTCGCTCCACTCCTCGCAAAATCCTGCACCGCTTGTCATGGTCCGAAAAAGTCCAATGCGGGACTTCGAATCGACCAACTGGATCCAAATCTTCTCACGGGTAGGGACATCAATCGGTGGATCGAGATCTACGACGTCCTCAGCAAGCGCGAGATGCCGCCGGCGGGCGAACCGAACTACCATCTCAAGGATGAGGACAGAGCCCGAATCATCGAATGGTTGGGGAAGGAAATGCAAAAGGCCTCCCAGGCCCGGAGAGATGCCGGAGGTCACAGTTCCTTTCGCCGCATGGCAAACTACGAATACAACCACGCCCTGCAGGACTTGCTGGACCTCAACCTTCCGTTTACCGAGGCACTCCCGCCCGAAAACACATCCGAGGACGGCTTCAAAAACATCTCAAAGTATCTCCAGATGTCGGCGACGCAGCTTGAGACCTATCGCGAGATAGCCATCGAGGCCCTGCAAAAAGCAACCGTCGAAGGAGACCGCCCTCCGGTGGTGACCTGGCAGATCCCGATGCAAGAGGCGATGGACAAAGCCTCCGCCTTGAAACAGAAACCCATCCCTCCCAAAAATTCCGCGAATGCCAAAGACATCCGGTATACCCACGTTGTCAACAAGGACACCGGTGAGGGCTTTTCCTATAACTGGGCCTACTACGTTATCCTAGATGGTGAGTCCCGCCAAGGGATCTGGAATCTCAAACCGGACAAAACCACCTCCGCCATCCCGCCGGTCTCCAGCGTCGTCGCGGTGCTCCCGCCTTCCCGACAGTTCCACCTCGATCTCGGAAACTCGGTTCCAGATGAAGGCATCCTACGGGTCCGGATTCGCGTCGGTGCAAGCGAACGCCAGCCCGGGCAGTCTGCAAACCTCAGATTGGTTTTCGGCTTTCAAAGCAACAATGAGGGAAGAGGGTCCGTCATCGTCAGCGAGCGGGACGTTGAAGTGACCGCTTCCACCAAGGATCCGAAGTTTATCACCTTTGATGTTCCGCTTGCGGGGCTGCCGCGAAACCCCTTTCGAAAAATGTACGAAATCGGAAGCTTTCCCAACTGCACGGAGTATCTCGAAATCCACAACATTTCCTCGACCGGTAAAGGAGGAAAGAATCCGCCGGTAAATCTGGAAATCGACTACGTCGAAGTGGAAGCCGGACTCTATGAGACATGGCCGCCAAAGTCCCACACCGCCATCTTCTTTAAGAGCCCAAACCAGAAGGATGAAAACGCGTATGTCCGGGAGATTCTGAAGCGCTTCATGACGCGGGCGTGGCGACGTCCGATTGCGGATAGCGACATCGCAGCCTACCACCAGCTCTTCACAAAATACCGCCCTCGCTTCGCCACTTTCCAAGAAACCGTGATCGAGGTCCTCGGCACTGTGCTGGCCTCACCCGAGTTCCTTTATCTCGTTCAAACCGAACCCCAAAAACCTTCCCACACCGTCAGCGACCTGGAGCTGGCCAATCGTCTCTCCTTCTTTCTCTGGTCCAGCATTCCGGACGCCCCGCTCCTCGACCTCGCCTTTTCCGGCAAGCTCAAATCGCCGAAGACTCTGGATGCCCAAATCCAGCGTATGTTGGCTGACCCCAAATCAAAGCGATTCACCCGACACTTTGTCCAACAGTGGCTGGGCCTTGAGGCCTTGGACAACGTCGTCGTCGATCCATTGAAGTTCCCATTTTACAACGAAGCGTTCCAGAAAAACCTCATCGCAGAGCCACATGCCTTCTTCGACCACGTCCTGCGCAACAATCGCAGCATTGTAGATTTCCTCCAATCGGACTACCTCGTCATCAACGAACCCCTGGCACAGCACTACGGAATCTCCGGCGTGACCGGGCAGGAATTTCGGAAAGTCCCCATTGATGCCCGAGTCAACCGCGGCGGCCTTCTCACCACGGCGGCCGTCCTCACCATGAACTCCACCGGGGTGGATTCCAATCCGCTCAAACGCGGCGTTTGGCTTCTGGAAAGAATGCTCCACGACCCGCCACCACCGCCGCCGCCCAATGTTCCCCAGGTGGATCTCACCGACCCCCGGATTCTCAAAATGACCCCGAAGGAACGGATGGCCGATCATCGCAACAATGCCGCCTGCCGCTCCTGTCACGCCAAGATCGATCCCTGGGGGATTTCTTTGGAAAATTTTGACGCCATCGGGCGCTTCCGCACCACCATCAATGACAAGCCAGTTGATGCCACCGCCGTCCTCTACAACAACAAAGCATTGGAAGGGGTGGCGGGATTAAAAAGCTACCTCATGGCCGACCGGCAGGATCAGTTCGCAAAAGCGATGGTTCACAAATTGAGCACCTACGCTCTAGGCCGCCCGATGTCGTTTGCCGACCGCGATGAGCTAGATAGGATAGCGGTCGAACTCAAAAAACGTGGAAACGGTCTGAAAGACCTCGTTTCCATCATTATTCACAGCCGTTTGTTCCGTGAAAAGGTCGCGAAGGAAAAAGAACATGAGAAATAATCGAGTCCTGATGAAACGACGAACCTTCCTTAAAGGTGCCGGTATTGACCTCGCGCTGCCATGGATGGAGACCTTCGCCGCCAAGGGCGAGTCACAGCAAAAGCTGGCTCGCTTTGTGAGCATCTACCATCCGGACGGAGTGGGCCTGCCCCGGCAGGATGACCCGGCTTGGAAGGACTGGAGCTGGTTCCCGCAGGGAGGCGAACGCGATTTCCGCCTCACCAAGGTCCTCGATGTCCTCGAACCGCTACGCAACGACATCACGATCTACTCCGGCCTCTCCCATCCCGCCTCGCGCAAAGTCCACGGTCACGCCAATGCGGATCAATACCTCACGGGTGCCGCCACCGGAAGCGAGGGGCCGTATAAAAACACCGTTTCACTCGACCAAGTCATCGCCGAAGAGTTTGGCCGCTACACGCGCCATTCTTCGCTCGTTCTCTCTACCAATGCTGGAACCGGCGCTCCGCGCGCCACACATACTTCCTCCTTCGACCAACAAGGCCGTCCCATCCCTTCGATCAGCCGTCCCAAAGAGATCTTTGACCGCCTCTTTGTCACCCAAGGAAAGGAAACCCGCGACAAGCTCGCCCGCAGCAAAAGTGCGCTCGATCTCCTCATCGCCAACGTCAACACGCTCAATCGCAAGCTCTCCAGCCACGACCGCGAGACGCTCCAACAGTACCTCGATGCCGTCCGCGACACCGAGATTAAACTGCACAGGGCCGAAAAATGGATCGATACCGCCCTTCCCGAAGTCGATGCCCGCCACTTGAATCTTGAGGTCACCGTACGCGACAGCCGGGCCTACGTGCAGACCATCTACGAGCTCATCTACCTCGCCTTCCTCAGCGATTCGACCCGCGTCGCCACCTACATGATGGGCAGGGAAAACTCTGGAGGCCCGCAGGACTTGCTGGCCCGGGCCGTCGGCCTCAACAACGCCCACGGCCTGACCCATGAGGTCAAGAGACCCAACGGCTGGCGCAATCTGGGAATCTACAACCGCTTTCAAGCGGAGGAATTTGGTCGCTTCCTCCAAAAGCTCAAAGACACCCCCGAACCCAACGGAAACGGCACCCTGCTCGACAACACCTTCGCCATGCATGGGTCAGCTTCGAGTAGTTTCCATCTCTCGCGGAACTACCCCATCCTCTCGGCTGGCGGCAAAAACCTTGGCTTCAAAAACGGTCGTTACCTCAAGTTCTCCAGAGACGAAAACCACCAAGATAACGCCGGAATCGACGACGACTCTGGTTGGAGAAGCGACATCGAACACCATGAACTGCCGCTCGCCCATCTCTTCGTCACCATCCTGAAACGAGTGGGTATAGAGACTAACGAGTTCGCCGGCTACAAGGGTACTCTCGATCGGGTCTAGTTGCCCTGATGCTCTACGTGAAGAACCATCCGTTTGAGTATTCTGCTCAAGCGGATTTTCTATTATCCAAAGCCTCTTGCCAATTAGCAAGGTGCCAGAGCCAGGTGCGCGAGAGTCGCAAAGAATTACTTCATTGAGTGCTCACGTTCACCTTAGTAACCGTCCCCGAGAGCGGGTTGGGGGCCGTGTAGTCCCCCACCGCGGTCTTCTCATCGCGGCCAATACTCAAGCCATCCTGCGGCTGGGTCGGGATGAGGCCAGAGGCTTTCCCCGTCGCCACTGTCTTTCCGTTCACAAGCAGTGTCATTGCGCCATCGCGTGCCAGCCGTGCTTCCAAGCGACACTGACGGGGCGGCAAAGGCTCCCCCGACTCAATCGCCGTGAGCTTCTGGGCGATTCGTATACTAAAGATCAGCTTGCCGTCCTTGAGATGCAACGCGTAGCCGTTTTGCTGTCCCCCTTGCGCAAGAACCACCCCGTTACGACTCTCAGCCAGGATCTCACACTGGATTAGCAGCGCCCGATTAGCGAGCTGCGGCGTGGGCACAGTCTCCGTTGCCGACTTCGTCTCGACCACATTGCAGCGCTCCGCCCAGGCATCCCAGGCGCGAGCGAGCGCCGCAACCCGCACGGGCTCACGGCTTGCGACGTCCGTCAGCTCGGTCGGATCAAGCGTGAGGTTGTAGAGCTCCCAGGGCTTGCCAGCCAGCCCCACCAGCTTCCAGTCACCGTCGCGGACGGACTTATTGCCCTCGTGCTCGATAAAGATCGAGCGCGGTGGCAGTGACTTTCCGACGAGAGCGGGGGTGAGATTTATGCCCTCCATAGCGAGCTTGCCGCTGGGGTACGACGCCCCACAGATCTCCAGTAGGGTAGGCATGAAGTCCGTGATGTAGCCCGGCTGTGTGGTCAGAGCCCCTGGCTTTGTCTTAACTCCCACGGGCCAGTGAACAATCAGCGGCGTGCGAATCCCACCTTCGTGGTTGTAGTGCTTGTAGAGCCGCCAGGGCGTGTTGCTCACATTGGCCCAGCCGCTGCCGTAGCTCACATAGCTCTGCGGCCCGCCCACTGTTTTCAAATCTGCACCTGAATGGAGCGTATTCTTTGGCCCCGAGCTCTCGTCGAAGCCCCACGGGTCCCACTCGGCACAGCCGCCATTGTCAGAGAGAAAGAAGATCAGGGTATTGTCGAGCTGCTTTGTCTTTTTTAGATGAGCCAACACCCGCCCGATGTTCTGATCCATCCGGTCCACCATCGCCGCAAAGACCGCCATACGCCGCGCCAGATCACGCCGTCGGTCTTCGGGCAGGCTATCCCAGGCGGGGTTGTCCTTGTCGGCCCAGCCGGTTTGTTTATTGAAGCGGTTCTCGGGCACGACGCTCCGTGGCGTCAGCGCGAGCTTTCCCGGCACGAGCCCAAGCTTTTTCTGCCGCGCCAGCCGCTCTTCCCGAGTCTGGTCCCAGCCTTTCTCGAAATAAAGCTTCTCGTACTTTCTCATCTCGCTCTCCGGGGCATGGAGCGGGAAGTGCGGCGCGTTGAAGGCCAGATAGAGAAACCAGGGCTTGCCGCTGGACTGGCCCTGCTGAATAAAGTCGAGCGCATAGTCCCCAAAGACATCGGTGGAGTAGAACTGGCCGGGGCTGTAGCTACGCTTGGTTCGTCCCTCGGGCCAGCGCGTGTAGAACGGGTCTTCCTTCCAGCAGGAGTTGTAGCCACCCAACATCCCATAGAACTCATCGAAGCCGCGATCCGTGGGCGGATTTTTTGTGTTGAGATGCCACTTGCCGACCATGTAGGTCGCGTAGCCCGCGGGCTTGAGCACCTCGGGAAGCGTGGCGCAGCGGGTGGGAAGTGTGCCGCTGAGGTTGGGGAAGCCCGCCTGATGGGGGTGTAGGCCCGTAAGAATGGCCGCGCGGCTGGGGCTACAGCGCGCGGAGTTGTAGAACTGAGTAAAGCGCAGCCCATTTTGTGCGAGCGTGTCTAGGTTCGGGGTCTTGATCTCGCTCCCGTAGCAGCCCAGGTCAGACCAGCCGAGATCATCGGCGAGAATCAGCAAGACATTGGGCTTCGTTTCGGGTTTCACTCGCCATCGCCTCCGTTGTTGCCCCGCCTTGCCGCGGTCTTATTGACTTTCGGAAACCACCTGGCTAGCTCTGCCTTCACGCTCGCGAGCTCAGGTTTATTTGCCAAGTTCGTCCACTCATGCGGGTCTTTCTCATGGTCGTAGAGCTCCTCGCCGCCGTCGGCGTAGCGGATGTAGCGCCACTTCTCGGTGCGAATGGCGTGGTTGTTGCGGCCATAGGTCGTGATGGCGGGCGTGTCCCAAGCGGCCTTGGGGTTGGTCAGTAGCGCACGGATACTCTTGCCCTCGTTGTGGGCGGGCGTCGGGATTCCCGTCAGGTCACAGAGCGTGGGGAAGATGCTCATGAAGTCCACGGTGCGCGCGCTCACGCCGCTGGGCTTGGTCACGCCGGGCACGACCCAGATCAGCGGCGCGTGGGTCGCCTCCTCCCAGAGCGCGAACTTGCGCCAGTGCTCTTTCTCGCCCAGATGCCAGCCATGATCGCCCCAGAAGACAATCATTGTGCTTTTCTTCGCTGGCGACTTGTCGTAGACGTCTAAGACTCGCCCCACCTGATCATCGCAGTAGGAGATCGCAGCCAGATAGCCTTGCACCGCCTCTTTCCAGCGCCCACTGGCGAGCATCTGGGCATGGTCCCCCTTGGGCTTAGCCATCTTGATGCCCTCCGTCGGAACATCGCCCAGGTCATCTTTGAGCGTCGGTGGCAGCTGAATGCTCTCCAGTGGGAACCGATCATAGTACTTTTTGGGGACGTTCCAGGGCATGTGCGGCTTGTGCACCCCGACCGCCAGAAAGAACGGCTTGTCGTGCTTTTGCCCCAGCTGCTTTATCCCATAGTCCATGATCGCCTCATCGGATGTGTGCGAGTCGTCGGTGAGGGGCTGGAACTTAATGCCGCCCACGCCATCGTTCTTCGCCGACGGATGCGGGGTCTGCTTGCCCTCGGCAGGCACGGCGTAGTCGCTCCACTCACCGGGCCGGTGAGCGTTGGCGTGGTAGATCTTGCCCGCCCCAAAGACCTCGTAGCCTGCCTTGAGAAACTGCGTGGTGAGTGTCTGCTCTTTCGGGATCACCGGCTGCCACGGCTCGCTATTGTCGTAGACGCCCGTTGTGCCGGGGCGCAGCCCGGACATCAGCGCGGCCCGGCTGGGGTTGCAGACCGGCGCGGCGCAGTAGGCATGAGTGAATGTCACCCCCATTTTCGCGAGACGGTCAATGTTGGGCGTCTTGGCCTGCGGGTGCCCCCCAAGGTGCCCCACCCAAGTATTGAGATCGTCCACCGCGATAAAGAGCACGTTGGGCTTTGCTTGCGGAGGTTGTGCCCCGGCGGGGCTTACGCCCAGCAGGCAGAGAAGACAGAGGAAAAAGGGTCTCATCATAATCGTCGCGATCACAGGGTGAGGAGTGTGACAGTACCTTCGGGAAGGTTACCCTAGCTCCGGGTGTACTTGTTGAAGAACTCCAGCGTGCGCTTCCATGCCAGCTTGGCATTAGCCTCATCGTAACGCGGCGTCGTGTCGTTGTGGAAGCCGTGGTTGGCACTCTCGTAGACATGCGCCGTGAAGGGGATATTATTGGCCTTCAGAATCGCCTCAAAGGCAGGTGAGCCGTCGAGGATGCGCTTATCGAGCCCGCCGTTCTGAATCAGCAAGGGCGACTTTATCTTTGCGGCGTCTTCCGCAGAGGGCTGCGAGCCGTAGAACGGGACACCCGCCGCCAGCTCTGTCCCCAGCTTTACCGCCAGCATATTGACCACGCCACCGCCAAAACAGAAGCCCACCGCACCGAGCTTGCCGTTGCTCTCGGGGCGCGCCTTCAGCCAGCGTGCCGCCGCGATAAAGTCCTCGCCCATCTTGGCACGATCCACGGTGCGAAAGAGCGCCCCGCCTTTTTCGTCGTCGCCGGGATAGCCGCCCACGGAAGTGAGACCATCGGGGGCAAGGGCGATAAAGTTCTCGGTCGCCAGCCGTCGCACCACGTCCTCGATATAGGGATTGAGCCCGCGGTTTTCGTGGATCACGAGGATCACGGGTAGCTTGCCTTTTGCCTTCGCGGGCATGGCCAGATAGCCCTTGATAGTGGTGTTGCCCCTAGGCGAGGGCACGGTGACGGTCTCGGTCTTGATGCGCTTGTCGTCCTTGGGGACTTGCTGCGCCCAGGCGTAGTTGGGTCGTAGGCTCTCCCAGAGCATGGTCGCGGTTACTGCTCCGGTGGCGAACTTCTGCGCCCCTTCGAGAAACGTCCGGCGGTCGATCCCGCCGTGGACATAGTGGTCGAAGAGATCAAGCAGCTCTTGCGGAAAATCCGATGCGTTTTTGCGTTCCATGATGACAGACAGCTCCGTTCTTGGGATCAGTATACCAATTTCACCGTGCTGTCCATCTCCTACACCTAGGCGTTGTCGAGCGTCTTTTTACGCCCAGCGCGTCTTCCTCGGGAGGCGTGCCATCGCATTGCCGTAGCAAGGCAGATGAGGGTTACTTCTTCGTGGTGTTCGCGAGGACTAAAACCCAGTCTTGAGGAGAGGGCAACCTTGGCGTGGTGTACTCCCCCGAGAGCGTATTGACAATCCCCTGGTTGAAGCGTCTCCCCGTAGCGGGGTCGAAGTAGAAAAGTGAGTAGTCCACATTGGGTTCGAGCGCTTTAACCATGGTTCCTTTCCAGTTATAGATGCCCCGCTTTGGCTGGTAAATGAACCGAACCTTGCCGGGGATACCCGCCGCAAAACAGTCCTTGTCGGTCCACTCGGGATGCACCTCAAAGCGTGACCACGGATACTGCTCCAGTAGCTTCTTTCCTATCCCTAGCTGGGTTGACCCGAGGTAGCTCATCCCCTCTCTCCAGGTCGTCCAGTCGTAGACCGGATCGATGCCTGGGTCACCTTCCACGCTCGCTTGCCAGATGCCTGCCGCGCCGTAGGTATGGCCCGCAGCACCACTCAGCATAAAACTCCAGAACAAGTGACGCTGCAAGTCCTGGAAGTTTGTCTGCATGTGCCCTTCATAGCAGGCCTCGCCGCAGATCACTGGTTTTACGGGTTTCTGGGAAAGACAGGATCGCATCAGCTCCAGGGTCTGTGCTGCCGTGGCAAAGCCCTCGTGCCCGATCGCGACCATGTCGAAGTCAAAGATTGCGTTGTCTTTAATCTCCTGACGAGGATGGCCCGGAGCGTGGTAGGTCAGTGGGCGCTGGTAGGGATCCGTCGCCTTTAAATAGGTTGCCAGCTCCGACCACGGACCGTAGGCATCCTTAGCCTCACCGCCGACGATCCAAACCACAGGATAGGCACCGTAGCGAGCAATCAGATTCCGCCAGTGTCGCTTGAAGCCATCGAGCCCTACCTGTGCCAGTGTGCTCCTACCCCCACCCTGTGGTCGCCCCCAGCCGCCGACGATCACCGGGACTATTCCCGCATCGACCAGGTGCTGGATGCGACGGTCGGCATAGTCGAAGTACTTGGGATTAACGACACTGAAATCGAGCTTTTCGTAGGGTTTACCACCCTCATTTTCCCAGCGGGCCTCCATCATGTTCTCATCGGGGTAGGGGCCACAGACGATCTGAACCGCATTGAAGCCCTTCGCCTTACGGTCGGCGGTTAGCTCTTGAAAGCCCTCCCAGGTCATCCGCTTACACAAGTTTTTCCACCAAGTGTCCGCCAGCCAGAGGAAGGGAGTACCGTCTTCATGCTCAAAGTGCCGCCGATCCGCTGCCAAGCGGAGGGGACCGTGACGGTAGAGGAGGTTTTGCTGCCGGTAGGGCTTGATCTCGAAACTGCCACAGACACCGTGCAAACCAGTATCTTCCGGGTCACTACACTGACCAAGATAGCGGTGGACTCCCGCCAGCGGTGAGGCATAGCGAACCTTCCAGTGAGCACCTCCGGCCCAGAAGGCAGGTACCGTCTTCTGCACGCCCTTCGGGTCGGTGAAGACAACATCAAGTACGGTGCTCATGCCTGCATCCGGATGAGCCTTCTTGGCCAGGAAAGCGATCTCCACAGGCCTGTTGGTCGATGCGATGAGAGATTTCATTAGAGTTACTTGCCCTTTTGGTCCAACAGCTTTACCATCGCCACCCCAAGCACATTACCAACTTCCAAGTAGGTCTCGGCGTTGCGGAAGTAGTGGTAGTCCTGTTTTGGGTTCGGGGAGGCTTCCTTGCTCTTCCAAAAATCCCGAGACTCGACGCACAGCACATTGCCTGCAAACTCAGGGTGCTTTTTGGGGTCGTTCATGGCCAGCTGTGCCTCGGCGAGCTGGAGCCCAAAGCCCGTACGTCCGGGGTTTCCACAGCCCACGGCCAGCACGAATGGAGCGTTGGGGGCGTTGAAGTCTTTCCGCAAGTTCTTGATAAGATTCACCAGGTTTTGCTCGTAGCGGCTGGCGTGGGCGGCGTTTTGGTCTTTGTGTCCCTGCCACCAAACAAAGCCCGCGAGCTCGTACTTTTGGGCGCCAGGATAGTACTTACTGATCTCTCCCAAGACTTTTTTTGCATTGGCCGTGTCGTCGTCGTACTGCTTCCCAGCGTACCAGGCGACCGGCTTTTTTTCCTCACCCTCTACCCAAGATGGCG
>NZ_CBAYMC010000140.1:0-11561 GCF_964826245.1 Armatimonas sp.
GAGCGTGGGCTCGCGGGCGACTTTGGGATCTTTCGGACGATTGTTCACACCAATCACGGAATGCCCGACGACGTGGTGGTGGATTTTAAGACGCACGGTCTGGCTTGGTGCGAGGCACAGGTGCCGGGAAGCAGTGCCCTGATCGAAAAATACGGGATTACCTTTCCGGATCGCGTTGAGCAGCATGATCTGAGCGAGGCCGAGAGCACTCTGGGCTGGACGCCTCAGATCAGCTTCGTCACGTTCCTCCAAGACCTCACCGAGCGCGAGGCACGCGGCGAGGACATTCGTGCGCTCTGGGCTCCGGGGCAGATCCCTACAGCTTAGAGAGTACAGCAAGGGCTTGACTAAGGGGCCGATCTGAGGCATCAAAGACGAGGCTCTCGGGTGGCCTTTTCTCGTTGGCGGCTCGGCTCCACTCGTTCACGAACCCACTGAGAAAGCCGAATGATGCAAAGGTGGGCACGATCAAGCGGCGCTGCGTGGGGGCGAAGTGGCGACTGTCTCGGCTGAGATACGTCATTTGAAAACCGGGGCTGGAGGGCTTTATCGCCGCAAGCAGGCTGTTGGCGAAGGCTTCCGAGGCTTCTTGGCGCACTCTATAGAACGCCTCCCAGTAGCCGCCGGAAGGCTGATACCACGAGGGAGGCGGAGCGTAGCCACCGGGCTTGCTGAGCGTAATATTCGTAACAAAGGTGACACCGCCTAGCCAGACTTGATTGTTACTATTAAGCTGGGCTGTGGTGAGGTCTACGGGATCGGCAGCTTGCTGGCGCAGGCAGGCGAGGCGCATCGCGTCGCTGTAGCCGAGAATGTCTTTCCAGTTTGCATCGCTGTTTTGATAGCCTGTGGGATAGACATCCGTGAGGATTAGCCCCGCCAGACCAGGTGTGGCGGCGAGCTTTTTGAGCGCGGGCAGGACTGCTGCCTGGCTCTCAGGCAGATCGGGGCGCAGGTAGCTTGCGGAGCGCTTTCCCTCGACCGTTTGCTCGGTACCAGCCCGAGCTCGGAGGGGGCGCACGAGGGCCGCGACGGGAATGCCTTCTGTTTCACCTGCCTCAATGGCGATTTTCAGCAGGGACGGATCATGGAGCCCCACTTGCACCCAGAGCGCCGTGAAGCCCTTCGTTTTTGCCGTGGCGACGGCAAGTCTTGCCTCACTCTCGTTCTGGATCGCGACAGCGAGCGTCCGGGGCGGGCTGTTTTTGGGCGGTTCAGGAAGCGTTTGGGGCGTAGGCTCGGAGCGGTTTGTTTGTCGGACGCTATTGCTGGCCCAGCGCACGGGAACGGGATCATAGCCGGGGGGCAGGAGCTCTAGGACCGTCTGGGGCGTGTAGATGATTTTGTCGGTGTTGATGGGAGCGCGGTTCGGGTCGCCGCTTGGGGTGTTCTGGTAGAGCGCAATCTGCTGGGCGACTTTCTCCCGTAGCGCCGGAGAGAGCTCACTCACCCGGAGGGCCTGTGTGTTCTGGGTGAGCTTTGCGGTGAGTATCTCGTCGGGGTGGTTGGGATCGTCGTCGCTCCACGTTAAGTAGGCGGCGAGCATGGTATCGGCTCGCTCATCGGCTCCTTCTTGCAGTTTCGTGAGGTTCTGCTGTGCCGCCGTGAGCCAGTCGTGGATGCGGCCCATGCGAATGGCGAGGGGGACGAGATCGTCGGTGAGGACGTAGCCCGGCCCGACTTTGCGCCACGTACCCGTGACGCACCGAGCGAGTGCCTGGCAAATATCCCCCGCACGGGCACTTGGCCCTCGCAGATGCACCGCAAGGCTGGCATAACGTGGGTCACAGAAAAGCTCCTGCTTGGTTGCCACGCCACAGCGCTTCACCAGCTCCCCGACCGTCTTTGCTCCGACCAGCGACACGGTAGTATCTAGTAAAGGGCTGGCGTACTCAAGCTGGCTCGGCTTGGAGCTATTGCTGCGTGGTGCTGTAAATGTCGCCCCAAACGTCCCTGCGTTGTTACCGATTAGCGAGAGATCATTGAGATCGAAAGTACGTCTGACGTTTTGAGAGAGAGTGACCCCAGGAACCGTTGTCAAGCTCGTGACAAACAAGAGATCTGTCTGCGCCTCCGCAATGGAGAACCCGACTCGGCCTCCTTGCTCAATAAGCCGTGTGCCCGAGAGTAACTGCTGGGGGGCTCCCAGCTCCCAGTTTGGTTTCGTAGGCTCGTTGCTGGCTACAGAGATTGCGCCGCCATCGCTGTTGGTGAAGTAGTAGGCGAACTTGCGCGAGAGGCGCAGGCGGGTTTGCTGGCGAGTGGGGTCTTGAATTTGTGCTGTCTCGCCGTTTCGACGGAGAGTGAGGGGATTTGGCAAGAGTGCGAGAAAGAGCGTGCGCTGGTCGCGGCCCAGATCCCCGACTCCCAGCCCGACGCGGCTACAGAGCTTTGCCCACTGTTTTTCGCTAAGGCTTGCCTTAAGCAGCGCCAGCTTCTCCGGCTCGGCCAGACCGGCATAGAGATCGGGTTGTGGAAGCTTTTCCCAGAGCAGCTCCGTGCGCTGCTTGGGAACCAGAGCCGTGAGCGAGCCAACAGTGGCGGGCTGGACGGTGTTTTCGTCACTGGCAAAGAGCGCCAGTAGCGGGCCGCGCGTCTCCGGGTTCCAGAGAAAGGTCTCGAGGAAGCGTAGCTCGGTTTGGACAAGCGCGGGGGGCAGAGCGAGAATCGGTATCATGCCTAGATAGACTCCTTGTTGCCAGGGTTTGCTTCGTTATTTTACCGCGATATAATCGTGTATGGGATCAACGCATGGGGGGCGCATTACAGAGGTTCCGCTCTTTCCGCTGGACCTGGTTCTCTTTCCGCAGATGGTGGTGCCGCTGCATGTCTTTGAGATGCGCTATCGCCTGATGATCCAGCGCTGCCTCAAGGAAAATCTGCCTTTTGGGATTATCTTGCTTACCAGCAATGATGAGGCAACCAAGACGGTGACCACTGCACCGGTGGGCTGCCTGGCTCAGATTAAGGAGTCGGAGCAGCTCGATGACGGCCGCTTCCGCATTGAGATCGTCGGTACCGAGCGCTTTCGACTTCTTGACACGCACGATAACTTCCCTTACCGATCGGGCCTGATCGAGCCACTCTACGACAAGCAGCCCACGGATGGTGACTGGGAGCCGCTGGTGGAGTCCGTCAAAGAGGCGCTGAAAGACTACCTCACGCGGCAGTTGGCACGGGCCGGAAAGCGCGTCGCTGGTTTTCGTCTCCCCGACGAGCCTGAGCTGCTCTCATTTACTGCATCTTGTGTCTTGCCGATTGCCAACGACGATAAACAGGCGCTCTTAGAGCTCACCGACATTCCCGCGCGCCTGCTCTCGGCCCGCGATGTGCTACGCCGTGCGGCGATTCGCCTGGATCAGGAAACCGCGCCGCTTACGGAAGAGTCGCACTGGGTGCCGCTGACTACCGAACGCTTTGACCGCTACCGCTGCGCAAACTAACAAGCCCCATCAGGGGGAAGAGCCCTAAGCTCCCAAGGAGCCCGGTGTGTGCGGCTATTCCCAGCGGCGTGCGTGTCAGGGGCTCCGAGCGCCAGCGCTTGACTCCCTGAAGAAGCGTCCGAGGCGGCACACTGCTCCAGAGCAAAGGTACCCCCAGGCCACAGAGTACCGCCAGAGCGATGCCTGTCTTTCGGGAGCGCAGGGGCAGGTGGAGCCGAACGGGCCAGAGGAGGGCGATGGCTACGAGGAGTAAGATCACAAAAAAGCAGGGTGTCAGCCAGTGGTGCCGCAAAAAGAAATACTCCCCTCGCAGTGCCAGCGGAGAGACAAGCAGAGCAAGCACCATCCTGCCTCGCCGAGGGACGCGCCGCAGAAGAGCGACGAAACCCAGTAGCAATAGCCCCAGAGTTCCCGCGATACCAACCCCTGCAAGGAGATGGGTGAGGGGACTTGCCCAGCCTAAGCGGAGCAAGCCAGCTCCCAGAGCGGCGCTCAGAAGAAGAGCCAGAAGTGCGGTGCGGTTCATGTCACTTTGTACGACAAAGTAATGTGTGGGAGTTCCCGTAGAACCAAATCAGGGAAGTAGGTATTGCTGAGCGCGAGGAAGCATGGTACTATCTTCCCTTGGCGCAGTTTTCTGCGCCGTGGAGAAAGAACTATCATGCCGAAGATGAAGAGCCACAAGAGCGCGGTAAAGCGATTTCATGGTACCGGCACCGGAAAGCTGATGCACCGGCACAGCAAGCGGCACCACTCGATGGTGAAGAAGAGCCCTCAGTGCCTTCGCCGCCTGTACGCCGAGTCCGTCCTCGATCCGGGCAAAGCCAAGGCCCTGGGACGACAGCTGCCCTACGGAGCCAACTTCTAGCTTAAGAGCGAATGAAGTAATCGCAGACCCTCGCCGCCCGGAGAGACGCTACTCAAACAGCGCCGGGCTGGAAACCGGGAAGAAACAGCGGCCATTTTTCGAGGGCCGCGCCCGATAAGGAAAAAGAAGAGATGCCTAGAGTCAAGCGTGGCGTAATGGTCAAAAAGCGCCACAATAAGATCATCAAGCAAGCGAAGGGCTATTTCGGCTCTCGCAAAAATGTATTCCAGACAGCCAATGAGGCCGTCGCTAAGGCTGGAAACTACGCCTACCGTGACCGTCGTGTCAAGAAGCGTGACTTCCGCCGCCTGTGGATTGCTCGTATTGGCGCTGCCTGCCGCAACGGTGGCACGCGCTACTCGACATTCATCCACGCCCTGAGCCAGTCGGGGATCGCACTGGACCGCAAGGTTCTATCGGACATGGCGATCAACGATCCGGGTGCCTTTACCGCCCTCCTCAAGCAGGTGGGCGTCGCGGGCTAATCCCGCCTGTGGAACAAAAAGAAAAGCCCGTGGCACCCGCCACGGGCTTTTTTGGGTGAAATTATGACAGACGAACTGAGACAAGTAGAGGCCGAGGCGCTCGCTGCGATTGCTGCCGCAGAGTCTACAGCAACACTTGAAGAAGCCGATATCGCCTATCTGGGCCGCAGAAATGGCAAGCTGAGCGGGATGATGCGCCAGCTCGGGAGCCTGCCCGCCGACCAGAAGCCGCTCTTTGGGCAGGCGCTCAACGAGGCAAAGAGTCGTGTCGAGACAGCGCTGGCCGAGCGAAAAGCCGCGCTCGCTGCCGCCGAGCTTGCCGTTCGTGAGCAAGCCGAGGCCATTGACGTGACGCTGCCAGGGCGCGGACGCACGCCGGGGCGCTTGCATCCACTGACCCGGACGTTTGCGGATGTCAAGCAGGTCTTTCTCGGGCTGGGCTTCACGTTTGTGGATGGCCCCGATGTCGAGGACTATCTCTTTAACTTCGACTGGCTCAACTACCCACAGGATCATCCGGCCATGGACGAGCAAGACACGTTCTATGTCGAGGGGGGCGCGCCGTCGGGGCAGCCCGGTGCGTGGCTCTTGCGCACCCACACCACCGGCTCGCTCCAGGGCCGCAACTTTAGCAACCTGCCCGCCGTGCCATTTCGTATGGCGACCATGGGCCGCTGCTTCCGGCGCGATGCCATGGACGAGACTCACTCGCACACGTTCCACCAGATCGATGGCTTCTCGGTCGCGGAGGGGATCTCCCTCGCCGATCTGAAAGGCGTCTTGGCCGAGATTGCTCGTGGCCTCTTTGGCCCCGATGCCATCGTCAGATTCCGCCCCGACTTCTTCCCGTTCGTCGAGCCGGGTGTGGAAGTGGCTGTGTGGTGGAACAACCGCTGGCTGGAGCTCGGCGGCGCGGGGCTGATCCACCCCAATATCCTCAAGCGCGCCGGCTACGACACGGAAAAGTACACCGGCTGGGCCTTTGGGCTGGGGCTAGATCGCATGCCCATGATCCGCTACGGCGTCAAAGACCTGCGGCTCTTCCTCGACAACGACCTCCGATTTTTAGGGCAGTTCTAGACCCTCCTCCCCCGGCCCCTCCTCCCAACCCTGGGAGACGGGTTGGGGGAGGGGAGTTTCATCGCCTCTCTATCTCCCCTCCTTCCGACCTCCTCCCGGAGGTGTCGGGAGGAGGGGCGGGGGGGGGAGGGTACAAACATTATGAGAATTCCACTGAGTTGGTTAAATGACTACATCGCGGTTTCGGGCGACGAGCAAGAGGCCGTCGCCGATGCGCTGACCATGGCGGGGCTGGAGGTCGAGGAGACGCTGGAGACGCCGTTTGGGAAGGTCTGGTACACCAAGATCACCCCCAACCGCGGCGACTGGGCCAGTGTCTACGGTACGGCAAGAGAGCTTGCCGCTATCTACCCCAATAAGAAGCTCCAACCGCAGCATCCCCCCCGCTCGGCGGGGGCAGGGGGTGGAGTCTCCATCCGCATTGACGATAGCGCGAACTGCCACCGGTTCCGGGCGACCGTGATTAAAAACGTCAAGATCGGCCCGACGCCCCAGTGGATTCAGGATCGCCTGACCGCCGCGCTGGGCGACCGCTACCGGATGATCAATAATGTCGCGGACATCACCAACTTCGTCATGCTGGAGCTAGGGCAACCGCTCCATGCGTTTGATCTGGACACGATCCCCGGCGGCGAGATTGTCGTGCGGCAGGCGCTTCCGGGCGAGAAACTAGTGACCCTGGATGGCGCGGAGCACGAGCTTCCGCAAGGGACGCTCTGTATCTGCGACCGGGAAAAGGCGATCTCGATCGCGGGGATCATGGGCGGTAAGGAGACCGAGATCACGGAGGGGACGACCAATGTGCTGCTGGAAACGGCGCACTTCGACCCCTTCTGCATCCGGCGAACGGCGAAGAAAGTGGTGCGCTCTGAGGCGAGCTACCGGTTTGAGCGCTATGTCGATCCGAACTTAGTCGCTATTGCCGGCGACCGCGCCGCGCAGCTAATCGTTGAGCACTGTGGTGGCGAGATCGTCGGTGTGAGCGAGGAAATTGCCCAGCCGACTCCCAAGCGACGCTTTTTAGCACGCCTCGACCGCGTGCGTGCGCTGCTCGGCGTGGATGTGGACCGTGATGCGGCCATTGCGGCACTTACCCGGCTTGGGCTGGGGGTGGAGCAGTCCGCAGGCGCGCTGGACTGTCTGATCCCGGCGTGGCGACCTGATCTAACCATCGAGGACGATATCGCGGAGGAGGTGGGGCGGATCGCGCTGGGCTACGCCAATATCCCGGAGAAGATCGCCTGGCAGATCGGGCAGCGCGGGCAGGACTCGCCACGCGCCGCGTTTATCCTGCGCCTGAAGAACGCACTGGTGCAGCAGGGCTTGCAAGAGGTCATCACGCACTCGCTCGTGGCCGACGGTGGCCCCGGAGCGCTGCTTCTGCGCAACCCAATGGCACCGGAGTATAGCCAGCTGCGCACATCGCTGGTGCCCAATCATATCGGAATCGCCCAGCGTGCCGTCCGCGAAGGCATCCGTGACATCGCCATCTTCGAGGTGGCAAGTGTGTACTTGGCCCCCTCCGCCCCCACGAGTGGGGGAACCCCGAGTGAGCCTTTGCGCGTTTCGGGATTGGTTGCGGGTTCAGCCAACGCCAATCTTTGGGCGATCAAGGGCGAGAGCTACCCAGCGGACTTCTACTTTGCCAAGGGTATTGTCGAGAGCCTGCTGGCGGGGCTTGGGATCGTGGCGGAGTACGTCGCGGACACGTCCCCCTTCACGCATCCGTATCGGACGGCGAGTGTTTTAGTGAATGGTCAGAATATTGGGATGATCGGTGAGTTCTCGACGGCGGTGATCGACGCCAACGACCTGCCCAAGCGCACGTGTGTCTTTGATCTGGACGGCGAGGCGCTCGCTTCGCTTGCCCAAGAAACAAAGGTTGGCTTTTCTGCGCTTCCCGAGTTTGCGTCGGCGACCCGTGATGTGGCACCAGTCTTTTCCAAAGATATGCCGTTCGACAAGATCGAGCAAGCGGCGCGCGAGAGCGCGGGGCCGCTTCTAGAGTCGCTACGACTGGCCGATATTTTCGAGGATGCTAGCAAGCTCGGTGAGGGCAAGCGCTCGCTGACGCTTCGTTTCACGCTCCGTGCTCCAGACCGGACGCTCACGGGTGAGGAGATCGAGACGACCCTGGCAAACATACGAAAGACACTCACGGCGATCGGGGCTGAGCGGCTCTAGAGCGGCGTTTTCTGGGCCTCCGCGAACTCAAAGTAGAGGCCCAGAGAGTCGCGAGCATCGAAGTAGGCCATCTGGGCTCCGTTGGGGGAGTCACCACGAAAGACCAGTGGCACGCCCACGGCGGCGAGCGCATCGCGGGTTGCGGCCATGTTCTTCGTGCGAAACGCTAGGTGGTGAACTCCCTCTGGCGCGTTATCCCAGACACTGGGGCCACTACCTGCCACGGGCTCAATCAGCTCGATCTGCACCTGGCCGAGATTAAAGAACGCTAGCTTCGCTTGTGCTCCCGTTGCCTGTCCGAGGTAGGTGAGATCGCGCTCATTACCCGGAATGGTTAGGCGGGTGTCAGGGATGGGCACGCCCAGTGCCTTGGCCCAGGCCTGTCGGGCAACGTCCATATCCTTCACCACAAAAGCCACCTGAGTCACGGGTTGCTTACCCAGTGGTGGGTTTAAGATTGCCTCCCAGCGCGCCGCATGGGTGTCGTCGGCGTGCTCGGGCTCAAAGCCCAGCTTGAGGTAGCTCTGGAGCGCGGGCAGGCGAAAGTCCTGGGTTTCTAAAACCGCACTGGTGCAGCCCCGCTCGCGGAACTTGTGCAGCACCGCGAGGGTGACCAGCCGTCCCAGTCCTTTGCCACGAAAACTCTGGTGCGCCCCGACCCAGTGCAGGTAGCCCGCATCGGGAAAACGCTCTGGCAAGAGCCGCGCTGATGCTGTGGTAGCAAAAATACCCGTCGCTTCCTCAACGAGCGCCAGCGTCTCTTTGACCGTCAGATCGGCGAAGAGGGCTTCATGGGCTTTCTGTGGTGTCCAGATCAGCTCGGGAAACGATGCCGCCAGCAGACAGGCCAGCTCTGGGAGCTCGTTTGCCGTGACAGAGCGCAGGGCAAAGCCCTCCGGTAGCACCAGCTCAGGCAGGTTGTCGAGGCGCGGGCGGCGCATGCGTAGGTGGGATAGCTCAGGCATAGCTCAGGGGTTTCTCTTTCGGATCGCGGAAGTTGGGGACATGGAGCGGCGTGCCGCCATTGGTGATGGATATTTCGGAGAGAATGTCGCAGGCGGTCCAGGCAAGCGCATCGTGGATGCCGCAGCTGGGCGCGGCTTCTCCCCGGCAGGCGCGAACAAAGTCACGGGCGACAAAGTAGTCGCCGCCTCCGTGGCCTGCCGCAAGAGCTTCGGGAGGTGGGTTGCGCCAGTCATCGGGGAGATGCATTTCGTAGAGCTCGCTGAGGGGTTGCCACTTTCGGTTTGCTCCGTCCTCACTCTTGCCTAGCCAGACTTGGCTTGGCTGACCCGGAAAGCGCGATGCTTCGTAGACTCCGAGCGTCCCCTGGAGCGCATAGTAAGCGGGCAGGTGGGGGCGGTTCGAGAGCATATCCAGGCGGATCTTGATCAGCTTGCCGCTGGCTAACTGTACCAGCATGAGGCAGGTGTCGTCGTGCGGGTGCCCTGTATCGGTGTGGACGCCCGTGCCGTGACAGCTAATTGTCGCGATACGCTCGCTCGGGTTGGCGGTGGTAAACCACTGCATCACCGGGCCAAGGGAGTGCGTCCCGTAGGTACAGCCGCGCCGCCCGACTTGGTAGACCGAGCGCCAGGTCGGGGAGCCATCAGGGGTGTGGTGGTAGTGACGGATCTCATGAAGGTACTCGCCCTCGCCAAAGTACGGCACGCCAAAGAGCCCCTCTCGCACCAGCTCTTTGATCAGCACCACGTCCTTACCGTAGCAGTAGTTCTCCGCCATCGCATAGACGGCACCACTGTTCTCCGCCGCGTTGAGGAGCCGCCAGCACTCGTCCATGGAGATGCAGGCACTCACTTCCGAGAGCACGTGCTTGCCGGCCGCAAGTGCCTCGATGCTCTGCTCCGCGTGACACTGCATCGGAGTCGAGACCACGACAGCCTCGACATGCTCCAGCATCGCGGAGAACTCCGTGAAGCGCCCGGAAATCTCGTGCGCACTCGCATTGCGCTCCAAAACATCGGGGTTTGTGTCACAAAGCGCCGTCACTTCCACACCAGGAAACGCACGAAACGCCTTCAGGAACGCTAGCCCGCGCTGCCCTGCAATTCCGATCTTCAGCATAGAATCTATTCTACCTGTGACATAACCTCTATTTTGAGTGTCTTTGTAGGCATGAGCCAAATCACCATCCGATCCATTGACATCCGAAACATCTCCGACGACGACGCGAGGGCATCGCACGAGCTTCGTGTGGCGATGGCGGTGGAGCGCGCGCCTGATGATCCTGCCCCCAAGTGGGAGGAGACAGAGGCCCAGCTACGGAGCATTCCGCCCTTTGTGGATGTCTGGGTATGGGTGGTGGAGCAGGAAGGCAAGACGCTGGGTACTGCCGATCTAGGCGTGATGCGCGCCGACGAAAACCAGCATCTGGCGCAGTTTTCGATCAAGCTCCTACCAGAGATTCGCCAGCAAGGTATCGCCAAGCAGCTCTTGCGGGAGATTATGGCAGTGGCGGAGTCGGAGAACCGGACACTTCTCATGGCTGACAGCGCCAGCACGGTTCCCTCTGGCGCGGCGTTTCTAGAGCGGATTGGCGCAACTGTGGGGCTAGAGTCGCACGTGAACCAGCTCAAGCTCGCCGAGGTTCCCGACGGCCTGCTCGACACTTGGACAAGCGATCTCGCCGACGGCTTTACGTCTTGCCTCTGGGCGGGAGCGTACCCCGAGGAGAATATCCAGGAGGTAATTGATCTTTTTGATATCTTCAACACCGTCCCGCGTGGCAGCCTCCAAGTCGAGGACTTCAAGCTCACCGAGGAGCAGCTGCGCCACCAGGAAGAGTCGCGTGCCAAGCGTGGGGTCGAGCGCTGGAGCCTGCACCTGCGCGACAACGAGACCGGAAAGATCGCCGGGCTGACGGAGCTGTTCTGGAACCCGCACAAGCCGACCTTTGCGCACCAGGGAATCACCGCCGTCTGGCCGCAGTACCGGGGCAAGCGCCTGGGTCGCTGGCTCAAGGCCGAGCTGCTTAAGAAGCTTATCGCTGAGCGCCCTGATGTGACGATTGTCCGCACCGAAAACGCCGACAGCAACGATGCCATGCTCAAGATCAACACCGAGCTAGGCTTCAAGCCCTATCTGGCCGAGCGCGTCTGGCAAGTCCCCACCGAGACAGTGAAGGCGTATCTGGGATAGGCGATTTTTCTGCCCCTATCCCGCCGATTGAAAGCGGCGTGTATAGGCGTGCCGCCAAGAAATCGCTCCGCGATTGTGAACTCAGCAGTCGCGGAGCGACTTTGTGGCGCTTGCGCCTTCAGACGCCGATTTTAACCGGCGGGAAATATTTTCAATTTTTGTCAGAATGGGGTGGTGTCAGCCGTTCTTAGGACGATGAACACAAGGCACCATTCTTCGCGTCGTAATAAAGTGGAGGTTGTTCTCCATATCGTCTGGTCAACATATGAGCGTATGCCAATCGTTACGGAGGAGCTTGAGCGGCCTCTCTATCGCTGCATGCAAAGTGAGGCCGCGCAGTTA